>CADEDX010000650.1 GCA_902826195.1 uncultured Bradyrhizobium sp.
CCGACCGGACAGCCGGGGCTGGTGCTGCACGGTTCGGGCGGCTCGGCGGCGAGCATGCTGACGGCGACGTTCGGCGGGGAGTTGTTCGGCCCCGGCCAGCCGCTGGACGCCACGAAATATTACATCATCATTCCGGATAGTGTCGGCCACGGCAAATCGTCAAAACCTTCCGACGGCATGAAGACCGCGTTTCCGAAATACAATTACGAGGACATGGTCGATGCGCAGTATCGCCTGCTCAAGGAAGGGCTCGGCATCAAGCACCTGCGACTCGTGATCGGCAATTCGATGGGCGGCATGCACGCCTGGATCTGGGGCGGCAGATATGCCGAATTCATGGACGCGCTGGTGCCGATGGCGTCGCAGCCGACCGAGATGGCGGCGCGGAACTGGATGCTGCGGCGGATGATGCTGGAGACCATCAGAAACGATCCCGACTACAACAGAGGCAACTACGTCACGCAGCCGCGCATGATGAAATACGCGATCAATGCTTACGGCATCGCGACCGGCGGCGGCACGCTGGCCTATCAGTCGCTGGCACCGTCAGCGGAAAAGGCCGACAAGATGGTCGACGAGCGGCTGGCGATCCAGATCACCGCCGACGCCAACGACTTCATCTACCAGTGGGAAGCCTCACGCGACTACAATCCGACGCTCTCGCTCGACAAGATCGAGGCGACGCTGCTGGCGATCAACGCCGCCGACGACGAGCGCAACCCGCCGGAAACCGGCGTCACGGATGCCGCGCTCAAGCGCGTCAAGAACGGCCGGCTGTTCCTGATTCCGGCCTCCAGTGAAACGCGCGGCCATCTCACGACCGGCAACGCAAAATTCTACAAGAAGCAACTCGAAGAGCTGCTGCAGAGCGCGCCGCAGCGCGCGATGTGAGCGGGCAAAGAAGCGCGATGTCCGTCACCCGTTTTCGCAAGGCAGCCCTCGCGCTTTCCGGCGCGATCGAAAGCGCGCATCACGGCAAGGCCGACTTCCGCGTCGGCAAGCGCATTTTTGCCACGCTCGGCCATCCCGACGAAAACTGGGGCACGCTCAAGCTGACGGTCGAGCAGCAGGCCATGCTGGTCGACGCGGAGCCTGACATCTTCCGACCGGTGCCGGGTGGTTGGGGTCGGCAGGGCTACACCAACATACGGCTCACGAAGGCCGACGCGGCGACGCTGAAAAGCGCGCTCGCGATGGCCTGGGCGAACGTCGCGCCGCAGGGCAACGCCAAGCCACGCACGAAGTCCGCTATGCGCGCGGGCAAGAGCGCGTGATTTCGCACCGCATCAAATCGACGCCGCGCCGATCGCTCATTATTTGAGCGTGCATCGGCGCGCCGCCTCCGCTTGAATTGGCTGATAATGCGAATCGTGGGCTATGCCCGCGCGCACAAAACAACAAGCGGAGGACCGGATGCGAGGGCTTGCGTCATTCGCCCTGCTCGCCTGCCTTTCGACGCTGGGCAGCACGGCGCTCGCCGTCGACAGAGGCCAGTTCGGCCATGTGCCGCCGGATATCCGAGCCTGGTTCAAGCGCGTGATCGCGCCGAACGGCGTGCCGTGCTGCGACGAGTCGGACGGGCACCGCACCAGCTACGATGTGCGTGCCGGCGCCTATTGGGTTCCAATCGAGGGCCAGTGGATGCAGGTGCCTGAACGGGCGGTGATCCGCGACCAGGGCAACCCGATCGGAGAGGCCGTGGTGTGGTATGTGCACCACCGCGGCAGCATCATCATCAGCTGCTTCGTGCCGGCGGACGCGGTGTAGAGTGCCCGCAGATATGCTTCGCGCCGTGTCACGGCGCGTGCTATGGCGCGGCGATGATGTCAGAAGGGGAACATGACAAGGGCCGCGCTGCGATGCGCTGGATCCTCGCCGCGTTTTACGCCGCGGCGGGCGTCGCGCATCTCGCGGTGCCGGACAAGCTGCTGGCGATCACGCCGTCCTGGGTGCCTTTTCCATCGCAGGTGATACTCATTACCGGCGTCTGCGAAATTCTCGGCGCCGCCGCACTGGTGACGCGACCGCTGCGCCGGTGGGCGGGCATCGCGCTCGCCGCCTACGCGATCTGCGTCTGGCCGGCGAATTTCAGGCATGCGATCGACGGCATCGACCTGCCCTACATCGCCAGCAGCTGGTTCTACCACGGACCGCGGCTGGCGTTTCAGCCGGTCCTGATCTGGTGGGCGTTGTTCTGTTCCGGCGTGATCGACTGGCCGTGGCGGCGATCGTGAGTGGCCGCCGCATCGCAGCGATGATATTTTTGTGAAGCGATTGGTCCCGTTCGATCGGGCCGACGCGCCAGATTCCTGTTTCGATCGGAGGCTATCTTGACCGACGTCAGCGACCTTTCCGCGATCTATCCCGCCCCCTCGCCCCGCGTGATCGCCAAGGCGCGGCCGGAGATCGACGGCCACGCCAGGAAGTTCATCGGTCTATCGCCGTTCTGCGTGCTCGCCACCTCGGGCGCGGACGGCAGCGTCGACGCTTCGCCGCGCGGCGGCAATCCCGGCTTCATCCATGTCGGAGGGCCGAACCTGCTGCTGATGCCGGATCGCTCCGGCAACAACCGTATCGACAGTTTTCGCAATGTCGTCGAAGGCTCGGGGTTCGTGCAGCTGATCTTCTTCGTGCCCGGCATCGACGAGACGCTGCGCGCCGGCGGCAAGGGCGCGGTGACGGTGGATCCGGTCCTGATGGCTTCGATGATCGAGTTCGGCAAGCCGCCGCGCGCGGTGCTGCGCATCGATGTCAGCGAAGTGTATTTTCACTGCGGCAAGGCGCTGATGCGCTCAAAACTGTGGGGCGGCGAGCGGGTCGAACGCTCGGTGATGCCGAGCATCGGCGAAATGATCCACGACCAGACCGGCCTCGGCGAGCGCGAAAGCCAGGAGGCGGTTTACGCGCGGTACGAGACGCAGCTGTAGAGAGCTGCGTTATCTTTGACCTTAAGATCTGGCCGTCATACCCCCGAAAGCGGGGGTACCCAGTACGGCGCGGCGCTTCGGCTCTGAAGTCTCTGGAATACTGGATCACCCGCCTGCGCGGGTGACGACAGCGTTCGGAGATTTAGACTAGTCCCCGCTCTCCAGGCCGCCGATGTGCTTCTGGGTGTAGAGTTCGAGCCCGATGCGCTTGATCAGGTCGAGCTGGGTTTCGAGGAAGTCGATGTGGTGTTCCTCATCCTTCATCAGCTTCTCGAACAGGTCGCGCGAGACGTAGTCCTTGACGCTATGACAGTAGGTGGCGGCTTCCTGGTACAGCGTGCGCGCGCCGATCTCGGCGGCTAGGTCGCATTCGATGATTTCCTTGACGTTCTGGCCGATGCGCAGGGGGTCGAGCACCTGCATGTTGGGAAAACCGTCGAGGAACAGGATCCGGTCGGTGAACTTGTCGGCGTGCTCCATCTCCTCGATGGATTCCTTGCGCCAGACCTTGGCCATTTCCAGCAGGCCCCAGTTGTTCAGGAGCCGGTAGTGTAGCCAGTATTGGTTGATCGCGGTGAGCTCGCTGCGCAGGCCCTTGTTGAGATAATCGATGACCTTCGGGTCGCCCTGCATTCCGCACTCCGCTTTTTTGAGGCCAAAGGAGGCCCGCAACTGAATTTAGAATGCTTCTAAATCAGTTTGGCGCGGAGAGCAACCGCTCCGCAAAAAAAGCGGTGGGAATAGCGGGAATCGAGGAAGTTCGAACGGCTTTTCAGTAAGCCGCGAGCGCGAAGGCCGGTGTG
>CADEDX010000651.1 GCA_902826195.1 uncultured Bradyrhizobium sp.
ATCATGGTTGCCCATGGATTCAGAAATCTCCATAAAAGGCAACTGTAGTGCTAGGGTTGGGAAGGAACGAGGCGCGAACCTCTATATGCGCCAATCCTAGTCATGCAGAACAGCGACATGGCTGAGCACGCAGCGCTGCAAGCCAACCGCACAACCATTTCACGGTCTGATGATGCGACGTCTTTCAGCTTAGCTAATCGCTGCCGGACGGAATGCTCGATAGCCATCGCATAGCCGATTTGACTAGTATTTTGGCATTGGGTGCGTGCGGCAATCAAACGGTCCGTCCTGGCCGGTGCCTTTGATGCTGGCATTGAAATAGTTCCCCATTGATGGCGCAGCCCCGATGCTCGAAATGTCTTCGCTACAATGACGAGGACGCTAGAACGCTGCAACGCCGCCGAATGCTTAACGCAAGCTATGCATAACAAGGCAGTTCTAGGTCGCAATTCTGGGTCGTTAATCCGTGCGGAACGGTCATTTGGAAGTCACAGTTGAGTTGCCCTAGCTAAAGGACTCTTGAGGTCTTTTGTAGCTGGCCAGCGATCGGCCAAACGGCCGCCATTGATCGTCTATAGCCAACCCTACTAGCACTACTCCAAACGAGTACTGCTCATGGTTGATCGGCGCGGATTGCTCACTTAAGCGGAGAGCCGGCATCGTGATCGAATTGAAAGTGACCGCACATTCGATGCTAGGATTTCCGTGCACTCCACTGAGGCTTCAAGCTTCGACGCCGAGCAGATTATTTCCTGGCGACACTCTTACAATGCTCTCCGCGCTTCTCCCCTCATGTCGAGGACCGCGGTGCTGGGCCGGCACCTATTCACAATAGCTTTTCCCGCTAAAAGTGAAGCACCTGCTCCCACCACGATTGCTTGGAGCGCTAGCAGTTGGCTCACGCTTGACAGCCGCCCGCGCAATAGGAGCAGAGACCGCCCTCTTCTCGCATTCGCCGTCTGAATTCAGGAAGAATCCCGTCCGGCAGACGATCTGGATGCAGCGATCGCCGTCAACCTTCTGATTCTTGCCGCACGTCAACGGACAAACTCGATCAGTTTTACTGCGGACCGCATCCAACGCGTTAAGGCTAGCTAGTTTGATGTCAAAATTCGTTCGAGCATTCTTGTTGAATAGACCAAGGGCTTTCTTGGATCCCTCGTCCCAGTTGCCATCCGTTGTCCCAGAATTACAACCGACCCTCTTCAAATGGGCCTGTAAGAGTCTTGCCAAGTCAGCTTGATCGATTTTCGGAGGCGAAGGGACTGGGCTTGGAGGCTCTGGCAGATTGGGCGACAGCGCAGCGATTCTCGCGGCCTCTTCTTTAGCCGCGATCTTCGCTTGTTCGACTTGCTGCTGTGCATCGGCAAACGCCTGTCGCCTAGCTTCCTCGACTTGCTTTCGCGCGGCTTCTGCTTGTTGTTGCGCGACCGCTGCTTGACGCCTTGCCTCGTCTAAGTCTTTTTGAGCTTGTTCGGCGATTTGGCGTCGCGCCTCCTCGAGATCCTTCTTGGCCTGATCAGATAGCTCTTGCTTCGCTTCTGCCGTTTGGCGGATGCTTTGCTCTTCCAATTGTCTGCGGAAGTCAGCTGCCTTTTGAGCAGCTTGTTCCTCAGCGTCTCTGCGAACATCGTCGGCCTTAGCGCGGGCCTGTTGCGCAGAATTTAGCTTTGCGTTCTGCGCCCGCGCCAAGCTTGCGTAGAGTCCGGTATTGTGGATCGTTAGGAAGGAATCCCAAGCCTCCTTCGTGCCAATCTGAGCGGCCAATTCGTAATCAATCCGCGCTTGCGCTTCGGGGTCGACGGGCTTGATCACTTGCGGCACCAAGGCCATTGTCTCGCCGCCAAGAGATCCGTAGACGAACGGCTCTTGGCGGTTGTCCGTACTTTTCAGTACATCATCTCGTACACGTCCAAATGCTAACCGTAGGTCTAATCCCGGCTCCGCAATGAACTTCACCAATGCTCTAGCAAACGGACTGTTTTGCCCATCACCATCACTGGCTACTGCACCGGCCTTCGCGGCGAATGCAATCAGAGTGTCCGACATGGACGGCTCGACCTTAGCGAGGCCTCGACCGATCGACCGGCTCGCGACGCTTCGCCTCATTGTCTTAGCGAATGGATTGTCTCGACAGGCGTCGAGAATAACTAGTTTAAGCCGTTTGGCTGGATCGAGCGCCTTCAGTACACGCTCGAGAGACAAAGTTTCGTCCTCGATATCAAAATCGCTTATTAGCTTCGCGTCTGCGGGCACTAGATAGTTGATGCCGTCCACTTCGATGCCATGACCAGCATAATAAACAACAGAGATATCAGCGTCGCGCGAGGCTTCCGAGAATTCGCGAATGACGCGCCGTAAATCTGCGATGCCGAGATCTCGTTGATTCGTTACGGTGTCGAAGCCGGCTTTTCTAAAAAGCGTAGCCATTGCGTCGGCATCCCGGGAGGGATTGGTCAGCCGCGGAACCTGCTGATACCTGGATATGCCGACGACAAGCGCTATGCGCTTGTCAGCCAGCGCGCGCTCGGGGCAGAACCAGGTCAAAAGTCCCAAAAGAATGCAAACTGCGGACCGCATAAGCTTGGCACTCGATATAGACCAACATAAAGTAGACAATTCCGCTCCACCTTGACAATCGTCCCTGCCGAGTAGGTCTTGATGACGTCGTCGCCGCGCTAGGTGTGACCGGGATCCAATCGAAAATGAACTTATGCCGAAAAGTGTTTAGTTGGCAGCAACATCCAGCAAAAAACGCCCAATTGAGATTGAACGCATGGCCTGTCGCTGCCACGGCCATTCCTTCCATACTGACTCGCAGATGTTGCGAGGGTCAAGTGAGGAACGCACTGCCATCTTACGCTCGCTTCGCAAAATGACTCGTGCGTATTGCGGTTTTCGATATCATCGGATGAGAAGTACGATCTTCATGGTGAAACCGACGACATTGTCCGCGAGCGGAAGGTTTTGAAAGTCCCAGTCAGATCCGATTGCGACCCCCGCCGCAGGCTTGCTTGAGGGCTGATGACCATCGCCACATTGACGCGAAAAGGACACCAAAATTGAACCCGCTGAGCGCATTCTGTCGTAGCTGCGCCTGCAGGAGGAAACGATGTCAGTATTCTTCTTGGTCGTCTTTGCAATTCTTCTTAGTATCACTGGTGCAAGCGCCACCCCGCGTCAACTTTTCGGAAAGGGCATTGAAATTCGGTACAATGTGACAGCGACTGCGGAGACTCCACGAGGTTCTCGCAGCGGCGGTTCGAGCGTCCACCGCACTATCTACGTCAGCACCACCGGACGACTTTTCGAGCGCACAGTCTGGGCAAAACCGGGCGGCACTACGGTTTCCGACAACATTCCGGGCGCAACGAATAATAGAGCGGGCGAGGCACGCGGAATGTCATTCCGAGGGAATGATCTTGTCGCTCATATCGCCTACCAGTCTGGCGCTGGACAGATGACGATCCATTTTGACCCGACGTTCTCGACCTGCGAAGGATCGGTAGTGTTTGGAAGCGAGAGGGGCAAAGCAATGGCACGGAGAGTCAGCGGTGAACTCCGTCAATTCACCTCGCTCCAAGCATCCGGGATGACGTGTAGAGTGACACCAGCCAATCCACTACAATAGAAACCAGGTCATTGTCGGCCCAACGGAGGACACCGTGCTAGAGCATCCGGCAACTGAGTTGAATCAAATGTGATCGGGGGAATGGCTTCCC
>CADEDX010000652.1 GCA_902826195.1 uncultured Bradyrhizobium sp.
GGGATTGAACCCCCGACCTTCGGTTTACAAAACCGCTGCTCTACCGCTGAGCTAAACCGGCGAATGAAGGCGACCGGCGTGTGGGGATATGTCCCGTCATTTGCTCCGGTCTTCGGTGGCTCAAATATCAGACTTGGCCGCCGAGGGCCAGAACCCTGGCCGCAGCTTTCACCGATCCCGCATGGAAAAGGATTCCTTTTCAGCCGCCTTTCCGGACGCGATACGCGGTTGTCTACTGGCAGAGATGCTGCCGGCCATCCTCGCCGCGGAACAGCGCGCCCGGGACACAGACGAAGCCGTTGCGGCGGGCATATTCGTCGCCGCCGAACGGGGAGGTGGCTATCGCCGCCGCGGTGCCGACCGCGCCGCCAACGACGCCGGCCGCGACATCGCCCCGCCAGAAGCTGTCATTGCCATCCCAGCGGTTTTGGCTGTCGCGCCAGGCGCGGTCCCGATAGGCGCCATCGCGATAGACCTGACGCTGATAGCTGCCGGTGTAGGGGCTTCCCGGTCCGCGGTTCTGGCAATTGGCGTTTGGATAGAACTGCGCGCAATAGCCGGGATTGTAGACGACTTCCTGCGCCATGGCGGGGCTGGCGAGCGCGGATGCCAGGACCGCGGCGGCGGCAAGCATTTTCGATTGGATCATTGCTGGACTCCATTGCAGATGCGCCACCCTAAGCGCCAGTAGGGACGATCGTTCCGCTAAGGCCATTTCAGGTGAGTCAAACCAGCGTGATAGGTGAGGCCGCAGGCGCCGAGCATGCCGACCGCCGATCCTGGGCGTAGATGAAAAGCCTGTTCGATGAAGTCTTGACCTGACAGCGGCTTCCGGCTGGTATTCGACCCGACAGCGTTTTCAAGCGAAGTGGTACCGGTTCGCGTGAAGAAAACGCGTCAAATATAAAATGACGGATCAAGCAGGGGCGTATGTTCGGAATTCTTGGGCTGGGGTTTTTGCTGGGCATGCAGCACGCGCTCGAGGCCGATCATATCGCGGCTGTCTCCAGCATCGCGGCGCGCCGCAGCCATGTCCTCGATATCGTCAAGCATGGGCTGACCTGGGGGCTCGGCCATACGCTGACGCTGTTTGTGTTCGCCGGCGCCGCCATCCTGCTCGGCCACGCGATTCCCGAGAATGTCGCCCGCCCGATCGAGACAGCCGTCGGAATCATGCTGATCGGCCTCGGGGCCCATGTGCTGTGGCGGCTGTGGCGCGACCGCGTGCATTTCCACCGGCACGGCCATGGCGACGGCACGGTGCATTTCCACGTCCACAGCCATGCCGGCGAAGCCGCCCCGCATGAACGCACCGCGCATATGCACGATCATGGCTTTCGCTGGCGTACGCTGCTGGTCGGCCTGATGCACGGCATGGCCGGCTCGGCCGCGCTGCTGGTGCTGGCAGTGACGCAGGCGTCCAGCCCTGCGGCCGGCCTCGGCTACGTCGCGCTGTTCGGCATCGGCTCGATGATCGGCATGGGCGCCCTGTCGATGGTGATCGCGGTGCCGCTCGTGATTTCCGCACGGTCGCTTACCTGGGCCAATCGCGGCCTGCAGGGCGCGGTGGGGTTTGCCACGGTTGCGATCGGGGTTATGACCGTAGTCGAAACGGCGCTAGCCTGACGGCGGTTAGCCCCGGCGGGCTGGTCGATAACAAAAGGTATGGGGGAGAGGGGATGAAACGCCGCGATTTTCTGGCCGGAGGCGCCGCATGCACACTGGCCGCATGGGCGGGCGGAGCGCTGGCGCAAACGGGGCCGCTGATAAAAATCATCTTTCCGTTTGCGGCCGGTGGCGGCGGCGACGCGCTGTGTCGCCTGCTGGCGCAGCACATCGGACCATTGCTCGATCGCAACGTCATCGTCGAGAACCGCACCGGCGGCGACGGGCTGATCGGCATCAAGGCCGTGAAGGGGGCCAATCCTGACGGCGCCACCATTCTCGTCACCACGGGGCCGACGATGTACTTGCTGCCGATGGTCGAAACCACGCCGAGTTTTGACGCGGCAAAGGATTTCGTCCCGGTCAGCCAGCTCGTGCGGTTCGAGTTCTGCGTCTTCGTCGGCAAGGCCGTCCCTGCCGAGGTCAAGGACTTCACGCAGTTCGTCGCATGGTTGAAGGCCAACCCGGACAACGCCACTTTCGGCGTGCCGAGCAACGGCACCATTCCGCATTTCACCGGATCGCGCCTCGAGCAGGCGCTGGGGATCAAGCTGACGCGGGTCGCCTATCGCGGTGGCGCGCCGATCGTCAATGACCTCGTCGGCGGCCATATGCCGTTCGCGATTTCCACGCTGACCGACGCCATCCCGCAGCATCGCGCGGGCAACGTGCGCATTCTCGCGGTCGGCAGCGCCGAGCGTTCGCCGTTCCTCCCCGAGGCGCCGACGCTGAAGGAGAGCGGCGTCGATCTGGTGGCGGATGGCTGGTACGGCATGTGGCTGCCGGCCGGGGCTTCAGCGGACTTTGCCAAGAAGCTGAGCGAGGCGACCGCCACCGCACTGGCGAAGTCCGAGGTCAAGGAGAAGCTGGCGGCGATCGGCCTGATCCCGGTCGGCTCGACGCCCGAAGGCCTGACGAAAGAACTCGCCGCCAACACCGCGTTCTGGCAGCCGATCGTGCAGGCGACGGGGTACAAGATCACGAATTGAGGATATCGAACCTCATCCTAAGGAGCGGCGTCTTCGCCGCGTCTCGAAGGATGAAGGCCCGTCTGTGGCCTCATGGTTCGAGACGCGCTGCGCGCTCCTCACCATGAGGAAGTCACACCACCGGCTTCATCCCGATCTTCTCCCTTATGGCGCCGAGTTCGGCCTCGTCCCAGATGCCGATCAGGACGCCGTTCTTCACCTGCAATTGCTGGGCGGCATAGGGCGCGATCTTCGCGTTCGGCGTGGTGATGTGCATCTTTGGATGCAGCGCCCAGTCGAACAGCTCCGACTGCAGCCGGGCGACGATATCGGCACATGAAGGATCGGCGCCGCGATCGACAAATTCCTGCGGATCAGTTTCGCGGTCGTAGAGCATCGGGCGGAAGCCGGAGGCGTGGATGAATTTCCAGCGGCCGTCGAACACCATGAACAGCCGGCAGCGCTCGATCGGCTGGTTCAGCATCACGCGGACGTCCTGCATGGCGTAGTCGTATTCGGAGAACACCACCTTGCGCCAGTCGGCGGGCTTGGCGCCGTGCAACAGCGGCAGCAGCGAGCGGCCTTCGAGGATATGGTCCGGCGGCGTTGCCCCGAAATAATCGATGAAGGTGGGCGCCAGGTCGATCGCTTCGACCAGTGCGTCGCTGACGGTGCCGCGCGTCGAGTCGGCGGCAGACGAGGGATCGATCACGATCAGCGGGATTTTGGCCGACTGCTCGTGAAACAGATCCTTCTCGCCCATCCAGTGATCGCCGAGATAGTCGCCATGGTCCGACGTGAACTCGATAATGGTGGTGTCGAGCAGGCCGCGAGCCTCGAGGAATTGCATCAAGACGCCCATCTGGTCGTCGATCTGCTTGATCAGGCCCATGTAAGTGGGGATGACCTTTTCGCGCGCTTCATCGCGCGACATGTTGCGGGAATAGCGCATGTCCATGTAGGCGGCGAATACCGGATGCGCCTTGGCGCGTTCCTGCTGCGAGCGGATGGCCGGCTTGACGTCGTCAGGTCCGTACATGCTGGCATAGGGTTCTGGCGCGATATAGGGCCAGTGCGGCTTGATG
>CADEDX010000653.1 GCA_902826195.1 uncultured Bradyrhizobium sp.
ACCCATATTCGATTCCACAGGCTTTCATGAAGTTGCAGGTAGATTGATGCTCGACGGACTGCGCCAATTCATCGCCGATATCGTTTCGCCCGGTGCCGAGGCCGATATGTCGTTCGACGATACCGGTTATCTGCTGGCGGCGACGGCGCTGCTGGTTCACGTCGTCTCGCTCGATGGCGAGCCGAGCGCGATCGAGAAGCGCAAATTGCACAGCCTGATCGAGAGCCGCTTCAAGCTCGATCCCGGCAAGGCGGATAACCTGATCGCGCAGGCGACACGCGCCGAAGGCGATGCGGTCGATCTCTATCACTTCACCAGCGTCATCATGCGTTCGGTCAATGAGGAGGGTCGGCTCCGCATCATTGAGATGATGTGGGAACTGGTATACGCCGACGGCGAGTTGAGCGAGTTCGAAGACAACGTGCTCTGGCGCGCCGCCGATCTGCTCGGAATTTCATCGCGTGACCGGATCGATCTCAAGCGGAAGGTGGCGGAGCAGCGGGGCTCGTCCGCAGGCGTATCGGATACGGCCGATGCGGCGACATAGCGGCGGCGCCGTCACAATTGCGCAGCAGATGACGAAACTTTAATGTGCGCGTCGCGCCGCGGGCAGATGCGATAGGTCTGAAAAGATTGAACTTCGACTGTCGGGCGTGTAGCGCTGCATGGCATACGCCATGCGCGTGGCTTGAGTCACACTAAGCGGCTATGCTGTCGTCGGAACGCTAGGTTCCATCTGCAATTGATCCAAGAGAATTCGAACGTGACCGAACGTGTGACGCTGATCACTGGAGCATCGGCGGGCATAGGCACCGAGCTGGCGCGCGTTTTTGCATCGCGCGGCCATCGTCTGGCGCTGGTGGCACGCCGCGCCGACCGCCTCGAAGCCCTGGCGGCTGAAATCACCGCCGCGGGCGGCAAGCCTCCTGTCGTCATTCCCTGCGACCTGGTGCAGCCGGAGGCCGGCGACAGGATCGCCGAAGTCTTGGCCGCAGCCGGTCTTGAAGTCGAGTATGTCGTCAACAATGCCGGGTACGGCCTGTTCGGCCGAGCCGTTCAGCGCGATCGCGACGATCAGCTCGATATGATCACTGTCAACATCCGCGCCTTGACCGAATTGTCGCTGCGGTTCTCCGATCAGTTGATCCGCAACAAGGGCGGGCTTTTGAATGTCGGCTCGATCGCCGGCTTCATGCCGGGTCCGGGCATGGCGGTCTATTATGCCACCAAGGCGTATGTGCTCTCGTTCACGGAGGCGATGCGCGCCGAGTTGGCGCCGCATGGCGTGCGTGTGACGGTGCTCTGTCCCGGACCGGTGCCGTCCGAGTTCCAGGCGCGCGCAGGCTTCAGTCCCGGGTTCGATTCGCTCGTGCTCAACGTCCTGCCCGCCGACGTCGCGCAGCAGGCCTATCGCGGCCTGATGGCGAACAAGCGGGCAGTGATGCCCGGCATCGGCATCAAGATCGTGCCGTTCCTGCTCCGGTTCTTCCCGCGTTCCTTCATTCTGGGCGCCGTTGGCCGGCTGCAGCTTCACCGGCGCTGAGAAAATCCCGGGTTTTTGCGGGGAAGCCGCGCGCGCTATGCACGGGCGGCGACTGCGTCTGGCCCGTGACTTGCTTGGATTCTTTCGAGTGTGCGCAAACTCACGCGAAGTTAAGACTCACTTAGCTAAGCTTTCGGTTAGAGCTGCGCGCCCAGGCCATGTCGATGTTGTTCCGGTCGAGAAAAATTGGCGACACCATCCTGCCCTTTCCGGGCCAGCGGGCGCTCGTTTCGCCTGAGGCTGCATCGCTGTTGCCTGTCCTGATCGTGCTCCACCAGGAGACGTCGACGCCGGGACGGGTCGGCAACGCGTTGCGGGCGCTCGGCCATCCCCTCGACATTCGCCGTCCGCGGTTCGGCGATCCTTTGCCGGAGACGCTCGAACAGCATGCCGGAGCGGTGATCTTCGGCGGCCCGATGAGCGCCAACGATCCCGACGACTATGTCCGCCGCGAGATCGACTGGATCGAGATTCCCCTGCGCGAGCAGCGGCCATTTCTCGGCATCTGCCTTGGCGCGCAGTTGCTTGCCAAACAACTGGGCGCGCAGGTCGCGCCGCATCGTGAAGGACGGGTAGAGGTCGGCTACTATCCGATCCGCCCGACGGCGGCCGGACACGCGCTTTGTTCAGACTGGCCGGAGCACGTCTACCACTGGCACGGCGAGGGATTTGAATTGCCGCATGGCGCAACGCTGCTTGCCGAAGGCGACGATTTTCCAGTGCAGGCCTACCAGCATGGTCATGCGTTCGGCTTCCAGTTCCATCCCGATGTCAGCTACGCCATGATGCATCGCTGGACCACGCGCGGCTGCGTCCGCATGGAGCAGCCGGGCGCGCAGCCGCGTCACCTGCACTTCGAAGGCCGCGCGGTGCACGACGCGGCCGAGCGGGCATGGCTGAAGAACTTCATCGCGGGCTGGAGCGAGCTTGCGCCGCGCGCAATGCTGGACGCGGCGGAATAGCCGTCACGCGGAATTTTCCCGCGCATTCGAACGTCTTTCAAAATTCCGGGATGTGGTAGGGTCGTTCGCCTGATCGGGCGCGGCCGAATGGCTTGCGCGCGCAAAATCAACGACAGAAACGACGGGGAGATCGCGGTGACCTACCAGCATATTCTCTACGAAGTGAGCGAGCGGATCGCGACCATCACGCTCAACCGGCCGGACCGCATGAATGCGTGGACCGCGATCATGGAGTGCGACGTGCGCCAGGCGATGGAGGCGGCCGCCGGCGACGACAATGTCCGCGTCATCGTGCTCACCGGCGCCGGCCGCGCGTTCTGCGCCGGTGCCGACATGGAAGCATTGCAGGCGATCAATCCAAGCGAGATCAGACGCGGCGAAAACACGCCGTTCGACATGAACCGCCGGGCCGACTGGCAGACGCGTTATGCTTACTACCCGGCGATTCCAAAACCCGTGATCGGCATGCTGAACGGCGCCACCGCCGGCATCGGCCTGGTCCACGCGCTGTATTGCGACCTGCGGTTTGCGGCCGACAACACCGTGTTCACGACCGCGTTCGCGCGGCGCGGGCTGATCGCCGAGCACGGCATCAGCTGGATGCTGCCGCGCATCGTCGGCCACGCCAACGCGCTGGACTTGCTCATGTCCGCGCGGCGGGTGGGAAGCGAGGAGGCGTTGCGAATCGGGCTGGTCAACCGGCTCTATCCGCCGGACCAGTTGCGCGAGCAGACCTACGCCTATGCGCGCGATCTGGCCGATTTCGTCTCGCCGAGCGCGATTTCGGTAATCAAGCGCCAGCTCTACGACGTTCCGTTCCAGACCCTGGCCGAAGCCACCATCGACGCCAACCGGGAGATGCAGATCGCGCTGAAGGGCAGCGACTTCAAGGAGGGAGTGGCGAGCTTCGTGGAGAAGCGGCCGCCAAGGTTTACGGGGAAGGGAGGGGGAGGGGGGGGGGAGGGGGTGCGCAGGCAGGTGGGGGCGCGGGGGGGGGTGGCGGAGGTCGCGATCTGGCGGGGCGCGGCGGGCGCACTGCTGGAGCTCGACAGCCGTGTTGGCAGCAGCGGTGGACGGAGCGGCGGGGGGGCGGCCTCGCCGTGTGCGGCGCCAGCGGGCGCGAGGGGGGCGCGGGCGGGGGGCGCGGCGAGCCGGCCGTCGGCGCGAGCGCCGCGGCCGGCCGAAGCGGCCCG
>CADEDX010000654.1 GCA_902826195.1 uncultured Bradyrhizobium sp.
CCCTGCCCGAGCGTCGCGCCGGGAAACTGGTCGACCAGCATCGTGCCCTTGCTCAACTCCTTCAGCTTTGCCGAGAAGATGTCATAGGCGATGCTATAGCCGGAGTTGAGCTGCTGATCGTGCGCAAAGCGGTAGTGCTTGGCTTCCTGCGCGGCTGCGCCGTTCGCCAGCATGATGGCCGCAGCGGCAACCGCCGCGAATATCGATTTGCCTGGAATCCCCATGACGTGTCTCCCCCGTTGGTTTGATTTTTTTCAATCAAACCACCAGGGGACCGATATTGTCAATAAAACATCGCGATCATCAGCGGTAATCGGCCAATCTATAGGAATTCCGGCACGAATTATCGATAATCCAACATTGCCATCTCGGGCCTTAACCCTTGCCCTTCCCGCGCATGAAGTCGAAGTCGCAACCTTCATCGGCCTGCAGGATCGTCTCATTGAACAGGTGCGCGTATCCACGTTTGGCCCAATCCGGCGTGACGGCCGGCGGCAGCGACGCGCGGCGTTTTTCCAGCTCCGCGTCATCGACCAGCAGATCAATGCTGCGTTTCGCGACATCGAGCCGGATCATGTCGCCGTTCTGCACCAGCGCCAGCGGACCGCCGACGGCGGATTCCGGGGTGATGTGCAGCACGATGGTGCCGAACGCGGTACCGCTCATGCGTGCATCGGATATCCGCACCATGTCCTTGACGCCGCCGCGCGCGAGTTTCTTAGGGATCGGCAGATAGCCCGCCTCCGGCATGCCGGGAGCGCCCTTGGGGCCGGCGTTACGCAGCACCAGCACGTCGTCGGCGTTGACGTCAAGATCGGGGTCGTCGACCCGCAGCGTCATATCTTCTACTGACTCGAACACCACGGCGCGGCCGGTGTGCTGGAGCAGTTTCGGGCTTGCCGCCGACTGCTTGATGACGGCGCCGCGCGGCGCGAGATTGCCATGCAATATCGCCATTGCGCCTTCCGCCTTGATCGGATTGTCGCGCGGACGGATGGCGTCCTGCCCCGGCACATCCTCGGCGGCGGCGACAATCTCGCGCAGCGTCTGCCCGGTGATGGTCTTCGCGTCGAGGTCGATGAGATCGCCGAGCTGCGCCATCAGTTTCGGCACCCCGCCGGCATGATGGAAGTGCTCCATGTAGTGCTCGCCCGACGGCTTCAGATCGATGAGCACCGGGACCTCGCGGCCGAGCTTGTCAAACGTCGCGAGGTCGACCTTGTGCGGCGAGCGATGCGCCATTGCGGTGAGATGGATCAGCCCGTTGGTCGAGCCGCCGATCGCCTGCATGACGACCTGCGCATTGCGGAACGATGCTTCGGTCAACAGTTCGCTCGGCTTCGGCCCCTTGGCTTTTGCCATGGCGGCCGCGACCTTCCCGCTCGCTTCCGCCGAACGAAAACGCTCGGCATGGGGCGCAGGAATGGTCGCGCTCATCGGCAGCGACAATCCGAGCGCCTCGGTGATGCAGGCCATGGTCGATGCCGTTCCCATCACCATGCAGGTGCCGACCGACGGCGCAAGCCGGCCATTGACGGCTTCGATCTCGACATCGTCGATTTCGCCGGCGCGGTATTTGCCCCACAGCCGCCGGCAATCGGTGCAGGCGCCCAGTACTTCACCCTTGTGATGCCCGACCACCATGGGTCCTACCGGAATGACGACAGTCGGCAGATCCGCGCTGATCGCAGCCATAATCTGGGCCGGCAAGGTCTTGTCGCAACCGCCGATCACCACGATGGCGTCCATCGGCTGGGCGCGGATCATCTCCTCGGTATCCATCGCCATCAGATTGCGCAGATACATCGAGGTCGGATGCGAAAAACTTTCAGCGATCGAGATGGTCGGAAACACCATCGGCATGGCGCCGGTCAGCATGACGCCGCGCTTCACCGCCTCGATGATCTGCGGCACGTTGCCATGACAGGGATTGTAGTCACTGTAGGTGTTGGTGATGCCGACGATCGGGCGATTGAGCGCGTCGTCGGAATAGCCCATCGCCTTGATGAAGGCCTTGCGCAGGAACAGCGAGAAGCCAGCGTCGCCATAACTTGCCAGTCCCTTGCGAAGTCCGTCGGCCATTTTTCTTCCTTGTCGTTGTGTAAGGGCACTAAAGAAGGACGCCGAATTATTGTCAATGCTAGACTATTTGAGGCGGGTGCAGCGCATTTTGCCACACCTATCGCAGCATTATTGACAATAACGAGGGTGCGTGCCTGACTTCAGGCATGATCGGAACCATTCGTCCATGAACTTACCCCTACGCATCGGCCTGATCGGCGCCGGCATGGTGAGCCGCCACCATCTCATCGCCTGGGCCAACTTAGCAGATCGCGCTCGCGTCGTGGCGATCGCCGATCCCTCCAGCGAAAATGCCGCGCGGCGTGCCGATGAATTCGGAATCCCGCAGACCTTCGCCAGCGCCGAGGCGATGCTCGGGGAATGCGAACTCGACGCCATCGATATCGCAGCGCCTCGCGAGATGCATGCGCCACTGGTGCGGCTCGCCGCCGCAAGGCGATTGCCGGTCCTGTGCCAGAAGCCGCTCGCACCCAATCTCCAGGAAGCAACCGAACTCGCCGCCGAAGTCGAGGGTTCGACGCGCCTGATGGTGCATGAGAACTGGCGCTTTCGCGGCTATTACCGGGATGCTGCGGCTTGGCTGCGCGAGGGACGCATCGGCCAGGTCAAGCAGGCGCAACTGACCCTACTGACCTCGGGCGTGCTGCCCGGACCGGACGGGCTCTGCCCGGCGCTGGAGCGGCAGCCCTTCATGCGCCGCGAACGACGCATGCTGGTCGCCGAAGTCTTGATCCATCATCTCGACACCTTGCGCATGCTGCTCGGGCCGTTGCAGGTAACCGCGGCGCATCTCTCCCGTTCCAGCGATCTTCTCGTCGGCGAGGATGGCGCGGTGATCCAGCTTACGAGCAGCAATGGAGCGGGCGTTGGGGTCTTCGCCAGCTTCGCCGCACACGGACATCCGGCCGCGCAGGTGGACCGGCTGGAGATCCTCGGCGACAAGGGCGCGATCAGGCTCGATGGCCCGTCGCTGACGTGTGCGGGCGCATCGCCCGGCGAGCGCACCTACGATCTCCCGACAGAATATCAGGTTTCCTACAACCGCACGATCGCGCACTTCGTTGACGCCCTCCGCGACAATACGCTCTTCGAAACTGCGCCGCAGGAAAATCTCGAAACCTTGCGCCTGGTCGAGGATTGCTATCGGCTAGCGGGCTGGGAGGCGTCGCGATGAACCCGCAGCAAGCATTGACCGAACCATCCGCGCCGACGCGCGAGGAGGAACAGGCGGAAGTCATCCGTCGGCTGGAAGAGGACATCATCTTCGGGCGCTTCGCTCCGGGATCGCGGCTTGTCGAGGACACGTTGATGCAGCGCTACGGCGCCAGTCGGCATTTCGTGCGGCAGGCGTTGTTTCAGCTCGAACGCCAGGGCATTGTGCTGCGCGAGAAAAACATCGGCGCCACAGTGCGTTTCTATTCCGCCGAGGAAGTACAGCAGATCTACGAGGTGCGCGAAATGCTGACCCGGCAGGCGGCGCTGATGATCGCGCTCCCCGCCCCCGCCGACCTGATCGAGCAACTGAACGAATTGCAGCGGCAGTACTGTGCCAGGGCCGACGCGCAGGATTTGCGCGGCATCCATGAGGATAACGACGCCTTCCACGTTG
>CADEDX010000655.1 GCA_902826195.1 uncultured Bradyrhizobium sp.
TTTGTGCAGGAAAATGAGGGCAGGCGGGGCGAGGCCGTGACCTCGCTCGTCTCGGGTGGGTGCATTGTTTCCGGCGCATCGCTGAGGCGTTCGCTTCTGTTTACCGGCGTCCACCTGCATTCCTATGCCAAGGTAGAGAACGCGGTGATCCTTCCCTACGTTGACGTTGCTCGTCGCGCCCGGCTGCGTAATGTCGTCATCGACCGCGGCGTAAAGATCCCCGAGGGGCTTGTAGTAGGGGAGGATCCTGAGCTTGACGCTAAACGGTTCAGAACCTCGCCGCAGGGGATTAGCCTGATCACGCAGAAAATGATCGACGGGTTAAACTTATGACGCCAATGCGCGTCCTTTCGGTGGCGTCGGAGATCTTCCCCATAATCAAGACCGGGGGCCTTGCCGATGTGGCGGGAGCGCTGCCGCTAGCCTTGAAAGCCAAAGGCATCGAAATCTGTTCGCTCATTCCCGGTTACCCCGAAGTGCTTCGCGTGCTGGAGCGAGCGGAAGAGCAGCCCGGTCCCGTGTCCTTGTTTGGTGGCGATGCTCGCCTTCTTCGCGGGCGCTGTGGCGAGCATGAGCTGTTTGTGTTGGACGCGCCGCACTTCTTCGCGCGCGGCGGAAATCCCTACCTGTCGGCTGAGGGAGTAGATTGGCCCGACAACGGCAAGCGATTTGCCGCACTTGCCCGTATGGCCGCCGACATTGGCTTTGGCGCCGTGCCGTCTTTTCTACCGGATATCGTTCATGCACATGATTGGCAGGCCGCGCTTACGCCCGCCTATCTCAACTACGGGCACCGACCGCGCCCCAGGACCGTGATCACGGTCCACAATCTTGCTTTCCAGGGAAAGTTTCGACGCAGCTTGTTGGAGGAGATTGGCCTGCCTTTGGAGTCATTCACGGTCGACGGCGTGGAATATTACGGTGATATTGGGTTCCTGAAGGCGGGTCTCCGATTTGCCGATATGATAACGACGGTATCGCCGACTTACGCTGTGGAGATTCAAAGCGACGAAGGCGGAATGGGATTGGGTGGATTGCTGCGCAGCCGTTCGAGTGACCTTCGCGGCATTCTGAATGGGATTGACGCCGCGGTGTGGGACCCAGCGACCGATGCTCATATTCAATGTCGCTTCGATGCCAGCACCCTCGAACGCCGCGCGGTCAATAAGGCGGCGCTTCAGAAACAGTTTGGGTTGAAACAAAATCCCGACGCGCTTCTGCTTGGCGTCATAAGCCGCCTGTCGGACCAAAAGGGACTTGATCTATTGCTTGACTGTATTCCCACGATCCAGATGGAGGGGATTCAGGTTGTCTTGTTGGGCGCCGGTGATGTCGAACTTGAGCACCGTTTCCGCGCGGCCGCCGACACTCACCCTGAGACGATTGGGGTTGTCATCGGCTTTGACGAGATTCTCGCCCATCATATTCAGGCCGGCGCGGACGCATTGGTCGTGCCATCGCGGTTTGAGCCGTGCGGATTGACACAGCTTTGCGCGCTGAGATATGGCGCGGTTCCCATCGTCTCGAGGGTCGGCGGCCTTGAAGATACGGTTGCCGACTTGTCGGACGATAAACAGGGAGTCACCGGCTTCAAATTTGGTCCTGTAACGATGCAAAATCTTGCCGCTGCGCTTTGCAGTGCCAATGCGGCATATCGGGACCGACGGGGCTGGCGAGAAATGCAGCTAAACGGCATGGCTACTGATGTTTCGTGGGACAGCCGCGCGAGCCAATATTCGGACCTCTACAGAGAAGTGCTCGGATTGCCAGCGTAGCAAAGGCCGTCGGGTGGCGGTGACGCGTGCGGCGGATCACTTGAGCCAGCGCATCCAATTGTTGGCTCCGCCCAGTCGACTTGATTGGGCGGTCCGGCCAAAACCAGACGCGAAAGGCCTTCTCATGATACTTGACCAGATCGTCGTGAGGAAGAAACGCAATTGTCCCTCACCAGTTGACCTGTTGTGGGTACATAATAAGCCCAGTCGCAAAACTTGGACCGATGGAAATGGATTCTGGTTTTGTGCAAAGCACAAAATTCCCCGTGCCGGTGATGGTTGTCGGTTGCTTCTTTTGATTATTGGCGGCCGTTTGGCGGTCGCTTTCTGCACCGCCCGGTACTTCGTTCAACGCGGCCAAAGAGGCCGGTGCGGACCTGTCACCCAGCGCAAACGACTAATCTCATCGCAACGTAGACACGTTGCTATTGTTTCTTCTCGTTCTTCGGAGCGGGTGCACCATCCGTTTCCCGCTTGATATTGCCTTTCGAGACGCTTGTGCCACTCGTGTTCATCGAACCATCCGGTTTTGCGCCGTCGGTGGTTCCGGGCTTCTCCATGCCGGTCTGCGGAGCGGGGCCGGTGTTTTGCGCAAAAGCCCAATCGCAAACGAGTGTAAGGGCGGCAGCGATTATCACCTTGTTCATGTGTCTCTCCTGCGATCGCCATCATCTAACTCAGCCCACAAAAGACTGTTCCAGTCTCGGTAGACTGCACGGAGACGGCCTTAGGCACGGCTGAGTGGCGTGCGGCGATGCGCGCAGGAAACTCGGCCGTTTCGCGCGAAACTCAACTGGATCTGTGCTTGCACAGCGGAGCGTAGCCCCCTCGTTGACCCGTCCGGATGGCCGTGTTGCTGCCGATCGTGATGATCCGGCCGCCATCTCTCAGGTGAGGAACGGCGGACTGGATCGACAGGTAACGCCGCGAAAATTGACTCCAATTATCTGGTCAAGATCTTCGACGCTGAATGGTCGACCAGACCTGCCTTCAGAATGCCCGCGTTGACGATAACGGCGTCGAGCGTTTCAATCGTTCCGCTACTTGCTCGACGGCGGACTTGATGGCGCCGTGGTCGGCGCTATCGGCCTTGATTGCAAGAATGACAGGTGCGCCGGGCGTGCCCAGTCTGATCCTGCTGAGCCGGGGATGGTAACCCCGATCAAAGCGCAATGAAGAGAGGTAAGAAGACCGGTATGAAGATGAGCAAGGCACCGAAAGAGGAAATGATGCCAAGGAAGATGTGACCAAAAGCTCAATGTCCAAGTGAGCCAACACCTATCGTTGCAAAAAGGCTAAAAGCCACGCCAGCTCCGCGCCAGCGTGGCATTTTGTCGAGAAAGGCGAACCTCGGCCTCGCAATCTCACCGCAAGCCGAAGAACGAAAGGACCAAACCGATGATTACAACGAGCCCCACGAGATAAATAATGCCGTTCATTTTCACATCCTCCAGATGTAACGATTGATATGAACGCATCCCGCACGAAATTGTTCCCCGTTAACAACGTTTGCGCGGCCCCCTTATTTGACTTTCCAGCGGGCTCGAGTTGCTCTCGCGAGGAATCATGAAGGTTATATCTGATCAAAGGTGCAAGCGACGTTTAGCTCGAAGTTGCGGGATGAGGAATCATATCACGCCTGCTTCTGGCGGATTGTGTTGAAGAACTCTTCTGTTGAAGCGGAAGGAACTCCCGCCCAAGAGGTCCAATGATCAGCGACGACGATAGCCATCCACCACGCCGAGGTCGGTGCGGCACGCACAATGATTGAGCGTACCGAAGATCGCCTGGGGCTGTGTCCCGAACGACTGGCCGCTTGGGACGAGTTCCCGCTGGCTGCCACCGCCCAGAACCTCCGAAAGCTGACAAAGATGATCTTGCCGCCTGCCTTGAAGCCCGATTTAGAACCAGAGAG
>CADEDX010000656.1 GCA_902826195.1 uncultured Bradyrhizobium sp.
CCGCGTGGTCGACCGAAAGACGCTGCTCATCCCCGATCGCCGCGGCAACAACCGCTGCGATTCGCTGCGCAATATCGTGCGTGATCCCCGGGTGGCGCTGTTGTTCCTTATCCCGGGCTCCGGCAGCACGCTGCGCGTCAACGGCCGTGCGTATGTCTCGGCCGATCCGGAGTTGCTCGCATCGTTCAAGATGGAGGGCAAGGCGCCACGCACCGTTATCGTGATGACGGTGGAGGAAGTCTACTTCCAGTGTGCGCGCGCGATCGTGCGTTCCGACCTCTGGAATCCCGACAAGTGCGTCGATCCCAAGAGCCTGCCGACGCCCGGGCAGATTCTTGCGGAGATGAGCGAGAACACCGTTGGTGGCGAAAAGTACGACCGTGAATGGCCGGAGCGCGCGCGGCAGACGATGTGGTGAGGCGGCGCGCTTTCGCTATCCCGAAGGCGTACGAAGGCAATCCGGCCGCGGCTTGCTGCCGCGCTTGTCGACTGGGACGTTGCAATTATCGATCCGTTGTTCGTCCATCCATTTCCTGCCGGTGCGCTCTTTTCCGGTCAGCGATTGGCCATTCGCAGGCATAGCGATCTCAGGCCTTGATGTTGTTGGGTCAGGCTGCCTGTCCTGTGCAGACGCTGTGGAAGCGAAGCACAGGGCGAACACAGCACTGATCAATCCGCGGTTGATCGGTTCCATTGGCTGTCCTCATAAAGTCATTCGTCAGACTAAACGTGACGGATTCGTCCAACCACCCGGAACCTGCAGACAACGTCTCTGTTGCACCTCATTGCATCACACGTGCTCAACGAGAAAAGGGAGAGACAGATGAAAACGAAAGCGCTCATTGTTGCCGGTTGCTCCATCCTGATTTTGAGTTCCGGCGCAGCGTCGGCTGGCCCGTGCGATACAGGCCGCGCCGCCAGCCTAAGGGACGCCGGCTCCGGGCCGGCAAAGACCGGTGACAGCCAAACAACCGGCATGGCCGGCAATACCGGGCAGCATCCGCCGACCGGAGCGATGAACAAATCCAGCGGAGACGTCGCTGCATCCTCGCAAGATACGCAGCGCCAGATGCAGGGCGAGCCGACGGCAGCACAGCAGGCTGACGGCGCCAAGGCTGGCAACAAGGCCGCAGACAAGGATTGCTGAGGCACGACGAGTCATCCGTCGATGCACCGCCTTTGCGCTATCGTTTGCCCAAGAGCGAAGTGCTCTTGTCCGAGAGCGAAGTTTCAGCGCCAGATGCGTCGCTATGGCCTCGGCATCGCTGGTTCCGTGCTTGCGCTGTGTCCGGCGCCAACCTAGCTTTGGTCTTGGCACGAACGTCGTGCCGCAGCTTGGGAGAAACCCTGATGAGTTGGAAAACTCCGAAGATTGTCGAAGTGCCGGTGGGCATGGAAATCAACATGTACGCCTGCGCGGCGCGTCAATAAACGCGTTGAACGGTCTGCCCGGCTCCGGCGATTCGTTGCCGCGGGCCGGGCAAGCGTTTCCGGCTACTGAGCCATCCGATATCTGAACCACTCGACATCTGAGCCAAGGCTCACAGAGGGTCCTCGCTGATGGTCAAGGCTCGCCGAGGACGCCGGCACTGTGATAGGGTGTGGTTCGCTCCCTGCGGACTTGCCGCCAACCCTGTGACCGCTGAATGCGATTACATCCGCTTGCAAAGACTTTTCAGGCGGGAGTGGTATCGCTTGTAGCGCTGCTACCGGCTTGCGCGCAGGCCGAGGGCATAGATACCGAGCATCTGTTCGGCTTCATGATCGGCGCCGATGTCGGGAACCTCGGTGAACGGGAATTCCAAAGTGACACCACCGGAAGCTTCGGCAAGAATGGTGGTCGCTACCGGGCCATCGGCCAGGAGTTCGAACTGGAATTCGTGCCGATGCGGAATTTTCGGGTCGAGATCGGAAGCACGTTCGTATCGCATCTGATCAGTGGTGTGCCGGGACTGGACGACCAGCGTCGGATGTCGTGGCAGGGTGCGTCGCTCGATCTGCGCTACCGCTTCCTCGATCGGGAGACCGCGCCATTCGGGCTTACGTTCGCGACCGAACTGCACGCGAGGCGCGTCGACGAGATGACGGCCGAAGCAGTGCGGGGCTTTGGAACGGAGTTCAGGCTGGCGTTCGATCGCGAACTCGTACCGGACCGGGTCATTGGGGCGTTCAATCTGATCTACGAGCCGGAGTGGACGCGGATTGTTGGTACGGGCGCAATGGAGCGGGAGTCCACGGCAGGGGCGGCCCTCGGGGTGATGGCGCAGTTGCAGCCCGGGTTCCTGCTGGGCGGCGAGGCACGTTATCTGCGGAAATACGAGGGGGCGGGTCTTGAGGAGCTTGCCGGGCAGGCGCTGTTTGTCGGTCCCACCGCCTATTTCCAATTGTCGAAACGCGCGCGGCTGACCGCCAGCTGGAGCGTCCAGGCGTGGGGGCGTCCTGTGGGGACAACCGCCGGTCTGGACCTGGCCAATTTCGAGCGCCATCAGGCCCGGCTGGTGTTTGGCGTCAATTTTTGATGCGGCGCGTGCGACCCGGTTCCGGGATTTCACGGCGTGGTGAAACCTCAGGCCATTCGTCAGCGTAGCTTTTTGCGTTATCAATCTGGAGGCAATTCAAGGGAAACCAGGCATGACCCCCATCGATCTGATAGTGACTGTCTGTGCCGTGCTCTCGCCGACGACCTGCGAGGAAACCCATCTGGTATTTTCGTCGAACGTGTCGCTCAAGCAATGCGTCATGGCTGCGCAGCCTTATATCGCGCAGTGGGTCGGCGAACATCCGAAGTGGACCGCGGTCAAGTGGCGCTGCGAATACCCGCGCAACAACCAGAAGGCTTCTGGCGAACCGGTGTGGACGGCGGTTTAGGAAATCGCCGGCTTGCGGCCGCTACTTGTTGCAGTCTTTCAGATCCTTGTCGGCGATCGAAAACACCGCGTCGGCCTTGATCTCGATGCCGGGGATGTCCTTGATTTTGAGCACCTCCTCCTTGGCGCCCTCGACGAGCAGGACGTCGTTGGCCTGGAGAGTGGCGGCGCCGCTATTCGGCCAAATTTCCTCTGCCTTGTTGCGGACGATCTTCAGCACCGTGAGATCGAGGGCGGTGCCGAGGCCGGATTCTGCGAGCGTCTTGCCTACCAGCGGCGAGTTCGGAAGGATCATCAACTCCGTGAGGTAGGGGTGCATTCCGAAGCTCTCGATCAACTCTCCCGGCGGCCCTCCGTCGCGAAAGAGGTGGCGTCCGACGAAGAGCATGTAGATGAGGCCGACCGCGGCGATGACGAGGCCGACCGGGGCCAATTCGAACATGCCGATGGGCGAGAGGCCCGAGGTGACCATGAGGCCGCTGACGACAATGTTGGTGGAGGTGCTGATCAGGGTGACCGAGCTGGACAGGATGGAGGCGAAGGCGATGGGCAGCAGGAGCTGTTTTGGGGAGGTTTTTGCGCGTTTGGCGATGCCCATGGCGATGGGCACGAAGAGCGCGGTGGCGGCGGTGTTGCTGATGAATGCGCTGAGCGCGGAAACCGCGACCATAATTCCGAGCAGAAGCCAGAGCGGGTTGGAGCCCGTGACGCGGACGACATTACGGCCGACCAGGTCGACCACGCCGACCTTGGCCAGGGCGGTGGCCAGGATCAGCAGGCTGAAGATCATGATCACCGTGTCGCTGCCAAAGCCCGCAAAC
>CADEDX010000657.1 GCA_902826195.1 uncultured Bradyrhizobium sp.
CAGTCGCGCATCTTCTTCGTGATGGCGCGCGACGGACTGCTGCCGCAGAAGCTCAGCGCCGTGAATCCGCGCTCGGGCACACCCGTGCTCATGACGTTCATCACCAGCATCATCGTCGTCCGCACGCGATACGGCAAGCAATGCATCAACGCCGGTCGCGGCGAGCAGCGCGGCCGAGCCGAGCAGATTGTGGCCGCAGCCATGGCCGTGGCCGCCAGCTTCCAGCGGACGAGGCTCGGCGACGCCGGCTTCCTGGCTGAGACCGGGCAGCGCGTCATATTCGCCGAGGAAGGCGATCACTGGGCCGCCTTCGCCCCATTCGCCCATCAGTGCGGTGGGAATGCCCGCGACCTGCTCGGTGACGCGAAAACCCTGATGCCGCAACTCGGCCAGATGTTCGGCGCAGGAGCGCGCCTCGGTATAGCAGACCTCGGGCATCGCCCAGACCCGGTCGGCCAGTTCGACGAAGCGCGGCTTGATCGCATCGACGCCACGCCAGATGTTGCTGCGGTTATCCATCTTCAGGCTTCCAGTGTTCTCAAAGGCGAGGGGAGCAATTGTTAGCAGCTTCGCCGGACGGCGCCAGCATCTGCCATGCCGGTCATAGCTTGATGCCATGCGGCAGGAACAACCGGCCTTTCTCCACCACCAGCACCACGCCGAGTGCGGCCAGCGTGCAGAGCAGGAAGCCGGTGGCAAACGGCACCAGCGTGCCGTCGAAATCCTGGCCGATGGTGGCGCCGACGCTGATCCCGAGCAGCGTGGTGATCGAGCCGTACAGCGAGGCGGCGGTGCCTGCGATATGGCCCTGTGGCTCCATCGCGAGCGCGGTAAAGTTCGAGATCATCAGCCCGAAGGCGAACATCAACAATACCGACAGCACCATGAACAGCGGCAGCGGCAACATCTGCAGCTTCGCCGCCGCCAGCATGATCGCGGCGATGACCACGTAGCCGATCAGCGCGGTGTGGGAGATCACGCGCATGCCGAGGCGGCCGACGAGTCGGGAATTCACGAAGCCGGCGATGGCGGTGCCGACGGCGACACCGGCAAAAGCGAGCGGAAAATAGTGCCCGAGCTGGTAGATGCCGTTGAATACCTGCTGCGCGATGAAGATGTAGGCAAACAGCGAGCCCAGCACGCCACCGGCCACCAGCGCGTAGCCCAGCGTCTGGCGGTTGGTCACGGTCTGGCGGAACGCATCCAGCACCTGGCCGGCGGCGAGCGACCTGCGATTGGCCGGCGCCAGCGTCTCCGGCATGCGCAGCGCGCTCCAGATCAGCGTCACCACGCCATACAGCATCAGCACGACGAAAATGCCGCGCCACTGCGCCAGCAGCAGCACGGCCTGGCCGAACGCGGGCGCCACGATCGGCACCGCAATGAAGATCATCATCGCCAGCGAGATCACGCTCGCCATGCGCCGCCCGGCATAGCAGTCGCGCACGATCGAGGTGGCGATCACCCGCGTGGCCGAGGTGCAGACGCCCTGCAGCGCGCGGGCCAGCAGCAGGGTCTCGAAAGAGGGCGCGGCGATCGCGAGCAGGCTGGCGATGCAATAGACCGTCATGCCGCCGAGCAGGATCGGCCGCCGCCCGAACCGGTCGGACAGCGGGCCCATCACGAACTGGCCGAGACCGAAGCCGACCAGGAAGATCGACAACACCATCTGCGGCCGGTTGGCGGACGTGACGTCGAAGGCGGCGGCGATGTTCGGCAGCGCCGGCAGCATGATGTCCATCGCGAGCGGATTGAGCGCCATGATGGACGCAATCACGATCACGAATTCGGTGAAGCTCATCGGGCGGTGGCCGGAAGCGGCCACGGCGTTGGCGCCGGTATCGGACAAACTGAAAACCCTCTTGTCGAGAGTACCTTACTGATCTTATTGCATCGCACAATCCGCTTTTGGGAATGGCTGCCCGTCCGCGAGCGGGTCCTGGAACGCCTTACGGCAGGCTTGGAGCCAAAGCCGTTGTTCTGATGCGCCGCTTGCTCTATCCCAAGGGCAGTGGCGGACCGCTTCGAACGGAGAACTCGTGTCGGGACAGACCTTGAACATCGGTACGCGCAAGAGCGCGATGGCGCTGGCGCAGACGGAAGCGATCGCGCGGATGCTGCGCGCGGCCGATGGCGCGCTCGACGTCGAGATCGTCAAGTTCGAAACCCGTGGCGACCAGGACCAGACCAGCAAGCTGTTGCGCCATGGCGGCAAGGGCGGCGCTTTCGTCGCCGAAATCCGCGAAGCGATGCGCCGCGGCGAATTGCAGGCGGCGATGCATTCGCTGAAGGACGTGCCCGGCAACGAGGAGACGCCCGGCCTGATCATCGCGGCACTGTTGCCGCGCGACGCCGCCAACGACGCGCTGGTGCTGCGGCCCGGCGTTTCGCTCGAGCAGTTTCGGGCGTCCAAGGGCAAGGGTTTCAAGATCGGCACCAACGCGGTGCGCCGCGCCGCCTATCTGCGCCGGCTGTTCCCGGATGCCGACGTGATCCATTTCCGCGGCGCGGCCGACACCCGCGTGGCAAAACTAGATCGCGGCGACAAGCAGCGGCTGCCCGGCGGCGGCGAGGTCGGTCCGGCGGATGCGCTGGTGATGGCGCGCTCGGGGCTTGAGCGGATCGGGATGGCGTCTCGCATTGTCCATGATTTTTCCGTGCTCGAAATGCTGCCGGCGGTGGGGCAGGGCATCGTCGCGGTCGAATGCGTCGAGAACGACTGGCTGACGCGCGCGCGACTGGCGAAGATCGACGATGCGTCGTCGCGGCTTTGCGCCGAGGCCGAGCGCGAGGTGCTGTGGGTGCTGAACGGCCATTGCAACTCGCCGATCGCCGGTCATGCCACACTTTCAGGCGGAGAGATGACGCTGACCGCCTCGGTGCTCGACGAAGCCGGCGGCGGCTTTATCGAGGTGTCCCGAAAGGGCGTGGCCGACCGGCCACGCGAACTGGGCCGTGCGGTGGGGCTGGAGTTGCTGGACAAGGGTGCCGCGGAGATTATCGCGCGCACGCGGCCGGACGAGCATTAAAGCGTGATGGCATTAGGTCCGATAGCCTGAATTTTTGAGATAGTTGGCGCATTCCTCGGGTGTGAAGGCATCGAGCGCGTGGCCAATTGCGGCGCAGACCGCGTCGACGGTTCGGGCGGCAGCTTTGCGGAGCAGGTGCTTGAGTTTGGCAAAGACCTGTTCGATTGGGTTCAGATCGGGTGAGTATTTTGGCAGGAAGAAGAGCTTGGCGCCGACCGAACGGATAAGCTGACGAACTGCTTTGCTCTTGTGGCTGCCGAGGTTGTCTAAGACGACGATATCGCCGGGACGAAGCGTCGGCAAAAGAACCTTCTCGACATAGGTCCGAAAGCTCACACCATCGATTGGTCCCTCGATGAACCATGGAGCATCGATCCGGTCATGGCGCAGGGCCGCCAGGAAGGTCATGGTCTTCCAGCGACCGTGGGGAACCTTGGCGGGAAGTCTGCGTCCGCGCGGCGCCCATCCCCGCAAGGGCGCCATATCGGTCCTGGTCCAGGTCTCGTCGATGAAAACCAGCCGCTCAGCTTCGACGCGATTTTGATACTTTGTCCACTGGGCTCGCCGCCGCGCCACGTCGGGACGATCGCGCTCGCCAGCCGCCACGCTTTTTTTTGAAGCTGAGCTTCTCGGCATGCACGAAGTCCCA
>CADEDX010000658.1 GCA_902826195.1 uncultured Bradyrhizobium sp.
CGCTCGCCGCCGGGCTCAAGGCCTGCTGGTCGACGCCGATCAAAGCCAATGACGGCCGGGTAATCGCGACCTTCGCCTTCTATTTCAGGGAACCGCGCGCGCCAAGCCGCTGGCATAAGCAGATCGTCGAAGCCTGCGTTCATCTCGGCGCGCTGGCAATCGAACGCAAGGAGGCGCGGGCGCAGATCGCCCGGCTGGCCTTCCACGACATGCTGACCGGGCTGCCGAACCGCACGCAGCTTCGCTATCTGGTCGACCAGGCGATCGAGGATTGCAGGGGCAGGCAGCTCGCACTTCTGTTCCTCGATCTCGATCACTTCAAGGACGTCAACGACACCCTCGGACACTCGGCCGGAGACACGTTGCTGATCGAATTTGCCAAGCGGCTGCGCGCCTGCATTCAGCCGTCCGACCTGCTGGGACGCCTGAGCGGCGACGAGTTCGTCATCATGTTGCCGGACTGCGATCCGGCCCGCGCCTCGCGGTTTGCCTCCCACATCACCGATGCGTTGGCATCGCCGCTGTGGATCGACAACAGGCAGGTGCCGATTTCCGCCAGTATTGGCATCAGCATCTACCCCGACAACGCCACCGATCTCGATGCGCTGATACAGCAGGCCGATGCCGCGATGTACAAGGCCAAGCAGGCGGGCCGTTCCACCCACCGCTTCTTCAGTGCCGACATGAACCGCCTTGCCGAGCAGCGTCTCGTCTTGAGCGCCGCGCTGCGTCACGCCATCGCCGACGACCGGCTGAAGCTGGTCTATCAGCCGCAGACCCGGACCGTCGACGGCGCGCTGTACGGCGTCGAGGCGCTGGCGCGGTGGCATGACCCCGACCTCGGCGAGGTGCCGCCCTCGAAATTCATCCCGCTGGCGGAGGAAGTCGGCCTGATCGAGCAGATCGGCCTGTGGTCGATCCGTGAGGCGTGCCGGCAAATGGCCGCGTGGCGCCGTGCCGGATTGGATATCCCCTGCGTGGCGGTCAACCTGTCGCCCCTGAATTTCCAGAACACAAAACTCGCCGCCGTGGTGGAGGAGACCATTGCGGCCAACGGCCTGCCGTCCGAAGCTTTGATGCTGGAGATCACCGAAGGCGTGCTCGTGAACGAGCGATCGGCGGCGATCGCAATGATGAACGCGATACGAAAACTCGGCGTCGGCCTGTCGCTGGACGATTTCGGCACCGGCTATTCGAGCCTGAGCCGGCTCGCCCACCTTCCGATCCGCGAATTGAAGATCGATCGCAGCTTTATGCGCAACATCGAGCACGACGCCAGTGCGCTCGCCATCGCCACCGCCGTCGTCCGGGTCGGCCAAAGCCTGAAGATGACCGTGGTCGCCGAGGGCGTCGAAACCGAGGGGCAGCGCCAGTTGCTGGCCGGACTCGGCTGCGATGTCGTGCAGGGCTATCTCTACGCGCGCCCGATGCCGCCCGAAGCGTTCGAACGATGGTTGCTTGACCATGTAGCGGGTCAGGCACGGATGATGCGCGAGAGCGTCGAGCAGGCCCACCCGCAAACGGCGCCGTCATTGCTGACGGCATCCGCTGGCGGTTGAATGAATCGCATCAGCTTAGCTTCGTAGGGTGGGCAGAGCGCAGCGTGCCCACCATCTCTCTCAATTGCCGGACAATGGTGGGCACGCTTACGCTTTGCCCACCCTATCGGTTCGACGTCGCTACTTCGCCGGGACGTACTTGCCATCCTTCACGGTCAAAATGATGCGCGAGCGGTCGTCGAGGCCGTAGCGGTCCTTTTCGGTGAAGTTGTAGACGCCCTGGCTGGCCGCGATGTCCTTCTCGGACGTTATGGCCTGGCGCAGTGCCTCGCGGAATTCCGGCGTGCCTGGCTTTGCCGTCTTCAGCGCCACCGGCACGATCCGCTTCAGCACTTCGAACGCGTCATAGGAGTGGCCGGCGAACTGGCTACGGCTGTTGGCGCCATACTTGGCTTCATAGGCGGTGTTGAGCGCGAGGCCAGGCTTCTTGGTCAGCGCGGTGTCGGGCTGGGTTTCCGGCGACATTACCGGCCCCGACGCCATGATCACGCCTTCCGCCGCGGGGCCCGCGATGCGGATGAAGTCCATGCTGGCGGCGCCGTGGGTCTGGTAGATCAGACCCTTGTAGCCGCGATCGCGCAGCGTGGTCTGCGGCAGCGCTGCCGCGGTGCCGGACGCGCCGACCAGAACGGCGTCGGGATTGGCGGCGACGAGCTTCAGCACCTGCCCGGCGACGGAGGTGTCGGGGCGGGCAAAACGCTCTTCGGTCGCCATGGTCAGGCCCATCGGAATGGCCTGCGCCTTAAAGTCGTTGACCCAGAGGTCGCCATAGGAATCGGAGTAGCCGATATAGCCCACCGTCTTGATGCCGTGCGCCTTCATGTGTTCGTACAGCACCTTGCCCATGATCGGGATCGGCTGCGGCATCGCCACCGACCACTTCATGCGCGCGTCGTTGATCGGGAACGGCGCCAGGCCGAAATGCGGAATGCCAGCCTCGTTGGCGACGGTGGAAATCGCAACCGTCGGCGGCGTGGTCGAGGAGCCCATGATGATGTCGGCCTTGGATTCCGTCACGAAGCGACGCGCATTGGTGGTCGCCGCCGTCGGATCGCCACCGTCATCGAGAACGATGACCTTGAGCGGCACGCCGCCGATCTCCTTCGGCACGAAATCGAGCGCGTTGCGTTCGGGAATGCCGAGCGCCGCGGCGGGTCCCGTCGTGGTGACGGAAATGCCGATCGTGATTTCGTTGGTCTGTGCAAGCGCGGGCGAACCCGGCGCCGCGAGAGCCGCGGCAACGGCTGCGGCGGACAGAAAAACCTTCTTCATTCGTTCCTCCTTGATTTTCTATTTATGGTTTTAAGCCGAACCTGCGCTCAGTTCAGCCCCTTCTTTAGGTGATGCGGGGATGCGTGTCAGCCCCGCATGAACCGCTCGATGATCTCCGGCGGCATCGGCGCCGATTTCAGCCGTTCATGATCATCCGGATGCCTGCCGACCAGCACCCTTGTTTCGAACGCCTCGATCGCCAACGCCTCGCCCTTGAACACGTTGTGGAGCACCTCGAAGCTGGACCGCTTGAAACTCTCGATCCGGCTCTCGATCCTGATCCAGTCGCCATGGGTGGAGGGAATGTGGAATTTCGCCCGCGTGTCCACCATGGGAATGCCGACGAGGCCGTATTTATGAACGATATCCTGTTTTGAGAAGCCGGCCGCTTCGAACATGATCGAGGTCGAATCGTCGAACATTGCGAAGTAGCGCGGGTAGTAGACAATGTTCGCAGGGTCACAATCGCCCCACTGGATCTGCACGTCGCGCTTGTTGACGAACATCGGATATCCCTATCGAGGCGCCATGCGAAGCGCGGCATCGAGCCGCACCACCTCGCCATTGAGATAGGGGTTGTCGATCATGTGCAGCGCCAACGAAGCAAACTCGTCGGCCTGGCCAAGCCGGCGCGGAAACGGGATCGAGGCAGCGAGCGAGTCCTGCGCCTCCTGCGGCAGATTGGCCAGCAGCGGCGTGAGAAACAGGCCGGGCGCGATCGTCAGCACGCGGATGCCGAACTGTGCCAGTTCGCGCGCGATCGGCAGCGTCATGGCGACGATGCCACCCTTCGAGGCCGAGTAGGCAGACTGTCCGATTTGACCGTCATAGGCGGCGACGGAAGCCG
>CADEDX010000659.1 GCA_902826195.1 uncultured Bradyrhizobium sp.
AGCCGCCGGCCGGCGGCGGGTTGCTGGCCTATGCCTCCGCCGACGCCAACGTCACCGGCAGCATCATCGACACGCGAAGCCAGAACCCGATGATGGGCGGTTCGCCGCCTTACGATCGCCAGACCGCCGTCTACGACATTTCCGCCAATACGGTGTACCTGCCGGACGGCACCCGGCTGGAGGCGCATTCGGGCCTCGGCTCGAAGATGGACGACGTCCGCTATTCGCATGTGCGGATGCAGGGCGTGACGCCGCCGCACATCTACGAATTGAAGCCGCGCGAGGCGCTGTTTCACGGCGTGCCGGCGCTGCGGCTGACGCCGCTCGGCGGCGAAGAAAAAATCCACGGCCGCGACGGCTTGCTCGCGCATTCCTATATGCTCGGGCCGAGCGGCCAGTCCAACGGCTGCGTTTCTTTCGCGGACTATTACGCCTTCCTCGACGCCTACAAGAACAAGGGCATCCGCCGCCTCGCGGTGCTGGCGAAGGTCCAGTAGGCGGCGAAGGCGCCGCAGTCCCGACGACCCGGAATCCATGTAAGGGTTGACGCACGCAGCTATCGGCCCCGGCGGCAAGCGCGCCTATGTCCCGAAGTCATCCAGTACTGTTGCGCAGGTCACATTCCGCCGCAGGTGTTTGTGGTCTCGTTCAATCGCGCCCGCCCTGCGGGCGGGCATGGAAGAGATCGCGACACGACAAGCAGTCATCGAATGTGTGACTTTTCGACGGCTTGGCCGGCGTTGGGCTGAAGTAACCTGCGTTCCCGATCCCGGTCGCAAGGGTGACGCCGCATTCCACGACATGCGGCGTCACCCGACGCGCGTTGTCACCGGTTGCATTGTGATGGAGAAGTCACAGCGGATGCAGAATTTCCAAAAACGCTCTTGCAACCGCAACATGCTTCGTTTATTGACCCGCTCCTTCGCTTTGGCCATGGGTTCGGGCTCGTTGTGATCCCGACCGGCGCGGGCCGGTTTCCGGTTTCGTGTTCCGCCAGGTGAAGAAGCGATAGTAGCTCAGCGGCAGAGCGTCGGGGTACCCCGAAGGTCGCCGGTTCGATTCCGGTCTATGGCACCACAAAGGATAGCTCAGTTGGGTAGAGCAGATGACTTGTAATCATCCTGTCGCGGGTTCGAATCCCGCTCCGCTCCGGTTCAGCCTGAAACGCTGATTCCCATTGAAGGGGACCGGACGCGCGCTTGAGTCGCAGTCCGGCCGCATCGCCGCAAGGCTTTCCGTCTGAACCAAGACACTGTGAGACCGGCTTTGCGCCGCGGTGGATACCGCTTGCGTTGATGCCGGGTGGCAACGTTCGACCGCTCGACACCCGTCGCGCGATCGGACGCGTGCGCCCGCCATCGCGCAAGCTCAAACCCGGCCCGCCGACCTCTCAGGAAGCGTCGTCCGCGTCCCCACGTCCTTTGCAAACGAAACCCGCGTTCCGAGCCTGTGAGGGCCGGAGGCAAACCATGGAGGCGTGTCATGACCTGGCATGTTCTGATGAAGAGTTTGACGGTGAAGGATGGCGAGCGCGCGTTGCTGACGCGCGACGGCCGGCTTGAGTGCGTGCTCGAGCCCGGCCGTCACCGGCTGTTCGATCTGCGGGGGCAGCTGACCGCGGAGATCTTCAACGTCGTGCGCGCCGAATTCCCCGCGGAGCGTTACGCGGTGCTGAAGGCCGCGCGGCCCGATCTGGCGGCAGATCTGTTCGAGGCGGTGGAGACGAAGGCGAACGAGGTTGCCATCGTCAGCCTCGATGGCCGTCCCGTGCACCTGATGACGCCCTGGCAGGCGCGCGTCTACTGGAAGGTCGCGACCTCGGTCGATGTCGAGCGCATCGACGTAGGGAGCGATCCTCGCGTGACCGCGCGTCATCTGGCGATGATCGAGCGCAACCGTCCGACCATCGTGACGGAAGCGGTGGTCGACAACCACGAGGCCGGCCTGCTCTATGTCGAGGGCCGGCTGCTGGAGCGGCTCGCGCCGGGACGGCACGCCTTCTGGATCGCCGGCCGCAAGATCGAGGTCAAGCGCCTCGACCTGCGTCCGCAGGCGGTCGAGATCACCGCGCAGGAAATGCTGACCAAGGATCGCATCGCGCTGCGTGTGACCCTGACGGCATTCCGCCGGATCGTCGACCCCGAGCGCGTGGTCGCTGCCGTGCCCGACGTGGATGCGTGGCTGTACCGGTTGGTGCAGTTCGCGATCCGCGAGGCGGTTGCCGGCCGCTCGCTCGACGAGGTGCTTTCGGCGAAAGCGGCGCTCGACGCGGAGCTGCGCGACTATGTGCGCGAGCGCATCGCCGACAGCGGCGTCGAGGTCTCCGAACTCGGCGTCAAGGACGTGATCCTGCCCGGCGAGATCCGCGAGCTCGTCAACAAGGTGGTGGAGGCGGAGCGGGTTGCGAAAGCGAACCTGATCCGCCGCCAGGAAGAGACCGCGGCGACGCGTTCGCTTCTGAACACCGCCAGGCTGATGGAGGAGAACCCTCTGCTGCTGCGGCTCAAGGAGCTGGAGTCGCTGGAGCGTCTCGTGGAGAAGGTCGGCCGCATCGACCTGCATGCGGGCGACGGGCAGGGCTTTGACGCGCTGCTCAACAAGCTCGTCCGCATCAAGTCGGCGGAGAGTGCATGAGAAGAGGGGCCGCCCACGGGCGGCCCTTCGTTACTTTCCGTCATTCCGGGGCGCCGCGCAGCGGCGGACCCGGAATCCTTGTATCAAGCATTTCAGGACGATATTTGCGGGTAAAGATCGATCCACTGAGGGTTCTGCTCCTCGACGAGCCGTATCTTCGACTCCCGCCGCCACTTCTTCAATCCCTTCTCGCGCGTAATCGCCGACGTGGGATCGTCGTAGATCTCAAACCACACCAGTTTGTCCACGGCGTACCGCTTCGTAAAGCCGGGGACGACCTTGCTCTTGTGCTGGCACACGCGGCGAACGATGTCGTTCGTCACGCCGAGATAGAGCGTTCCGTTTCTGTCGCTGGCGAGCAGGTAGACGTAGTAAGCCATGAGCAAGCGGAAGGTTGGATTCCGGGCTCTCGCTTCGCGAGCCCCGGAATGACGTCGGATGCTATTGTGGCTCCGCGCGGAAAATCAACCGTCCCAAACAAAAACCCCGGCATCGCTGCCGGGGTTTTGCATTCCTTGATATCGCCTTGAGTGGCTGGATCAGAAATCCATGCCGCCCATGCCGCCGCCCGGAGGCATACCGCCGCCGGCGGCGCCACCCTTCTTCGGCAGTTCGGCGATCATGGCTTCGGTGGTGATCAGGAGAGCCGCGACGGAAGCCGCGTTCTGGATCGCCGCACGAACCACCTTGGTCGGGTCGATGATGCCCTTGGAGACCAGGTTGCCGTATTCGCCCGACTGCGAGTCGAAGCCGTAGTTGTACTGATCCTTCTCGAGGATCTTGCCGACGATGACCGAGCCGTCTTCACCGGCGTTGATCGCGATCTGGCGGGCCGGCGCGGACAGCGCCTTGCGCACGATCTCGACGCCGGTCTTCTGGTCGTCGTTCTTGGTGCGCAGGCCCTTGAGCTGCTCGGAAGCACGGAGCAGGGCGACGCCGCCGCCCGGTACGATGCCTTCTTCGACAGCCGCACGGGTCGCATGCATCGCGTCATCCACGCGATCCTTGCGTTCCTTCACCT
>CADEDX010000660.1 GCA_902826195.1 uncultured Bradyrhizobium sp.
CCGGTGACCCAGCCGACGTCGGCGGTGCACCAGTAGATGTCGCCGTCGTGATAGTCGAATACATATTGATGCGTCATCGCCGCGAATACGAGGTAGCCGCCGGTGGTGTGCAGCACGCCCTTGGGCTGGCCGGTCGAGCCCGACGTATAGAGAATGAACAGCGGATCTTCGGCGTGCATGTGTTCGGCCGGGCAATCCGTCGTCACCATGGCGGCCGCTTCGTGGTACCAGAAGTCGCGCGAGGGATTCATGTCGACGGCAGCACCCGTGCGCTTGACGACGACGACCCAGTCGACACCGCCGGCCTTGGCAATCGCGGCGTCGACGTTGGCCTTGAGCGGCACCTTGCGGCCGCCGCGCAGGCCCTCGTCGGCAGTGATGATGACCTTGGACTGGCAGTCGGTGATGCGCTGGGCGAGACTGTCGGGCGAGAAGCCGGCAAACACCACGGAATGAATCGCACCGATCCGCGCACAGGCCAGCATCGCATAGGCCGCTTCCGGGATCATCGGCAAATAGATGGTGACGCGGTCGCCCTTCTGGACGTTCCGCGTGCGCAGGATGTTGGCCATCTTGCAGACTTCGTCGTGCAACTGGCGATAGGTGATGTGTTTTGACTGCGAGGGATCGTCGCCTTCCCAGATGATCGCGGTCTGGTCGCCGCGCTTCTCAAGGTGGCGGTCGATGCAGTTCCAGGCTGCGTTCAGGACGCCATCCTCGAACCATTTGATCGAGATGTTGCCGGGGGCGTAGGACACGTTCTCGATCGTGTGGGGCGCCTTCATCCAGTCGATGCGCTTGGCCTGCTCGGCCCAGAAGCCGTTGGGGTCGGAGATCGAGCGGGCGTACATTTCGCGGTATTTGGCATCGTCGACATAGGCACGCTTGGCCCAATCGGCGGGTACTTCGTAGACTTTCTCGGACATTTTTCACCCTCCCACTCGTTGCGGCGCACACGTGCTGGTGGCCGCAACCCGTACTGATTGTTGCAACGATTATGCGTCGCGGGACGATGCCCGGACAAGGCGCAAACGTCTGCGACCTTGGTCGCGGCCGGGGGCTGCTGTCTTGTCGCCGATCAAACTGGCGTCATTTTTCGTATCTTTTTAATGATCCGACCGAGCCAAAAATCAACGTTATCGCCGAATGGCACCCATGACAGGTGCTTTGATACCTTTGATGACGGATTCGGGACTCGCAAAGCCGGCCGTTACCCCCTAAATGGCCTCCCCGGGGCCAGACGGCCCTCCGGAACCAGGCCATAACAACGGTCATTGCCGGCAGACAGGTGGAGAGATGCGATCCCGGTCATGATGGATCAGCAGAGTTTCGAGGCTACGCGGCCCGTTTCCGCCGATCCCGCCGTTGCGTTGGCCGAAGCCTTGGGACAATTGCCGAGGCCGGCCAAGGCGCCCGCGGCGAAGCCGCCCGTCGGCGCCAAAACCTCCGTCGAGGAGCTGGCGGGGGAACACGGCCTCAAGCTCGGTGACCAGAACGGGCTGACCATCCGCCGCGTCAAGCGCGGCAAGGGCTATTCATTCCATCGCGCCAACGGCACCCAGATCCGCCATGCCGGCACCATCCGCCGCCTGCATTCGATGGCGGTGCCGCCGGCCTATCGCGATGTGCGCTATTCGGCCGATCCGAGTTCGCATCTGCAGGCCGTCGGCATCGATGCCGCAGGAAGGCTGCAGTACCGCTACCATGCCGATTGGGAAAAGGTCCGCGAGCATCGCAAGGCGCACCGCCTGGCGCGGCTGGTCGGCGCGCTCCCAAAGATCCGCCGCAAGGTCTCCGCGTTCCTGTCCGGTGACGAACCGACGCGCGAATTCGCGCTGTCGGCGGTGATCGAACTGATCGCCCGCACCGCGATCCGGCCGGGCAATGAATCCTATGCCCGCCTCAATGGTACCCGCGGCGCGACCACGATGCTCAAGTCCAACGTCACGCTGGAAGACGACAATTTCGTCCTGACATTCAAGGCCAAGGGCGGCAAGGCCGTGCGCAAGGAATGCGACGCCGCAAAACTGGTGCGCGCCATCGGCATTCTGCGCACCGTGCCGGGCAAGCGCATGTTCCAGTATTACGATCGGTCGGGCGTCGTGCGCGCCGCCTCAACCTCGGCGGTGAACGCGTTCCTCCGCGAGATCGCGGGCATCAAGATTTCGCTGAAGGATTTCCGCACGCTGATGGCGTCCGCGGTGGTGCTGGAATCGCTGTCGCGGGTCACGCCCGCCGCCAGCGAGCGCGGCCGCAAGAAACAGGTGCTGGAAGCGGTGCGCGCCGCGGCCGATGAGCTGTCGAACACGCCCGCGATCTGCCGCAAGAGCTACGTCCACGACACCATCGTCACCGCTTTCGAGGACGGCATCCTGGAACGTTTTGCCGCGACGATGAAGGGCTACCGCACCCAAGCCAAGCGCGAGGCGCTGCTGGTGCAGGTAGTGACGGCGGCTGCGGCGGCTTGACCTTTCTTCTCTTCCATCTCCCGTTGTGGGAGAAGGTGGCGCGAAGCGCCGGATGAGGGGTTCTATCGACTGGCGTACTCGCAGAGACAACCCCTCACCCATCTCAATCGCGCCTGCGCGATTGATCCACCCTCTCCCACAAGGGGAGAGGAAAAGAGAAATTACATCCCGCCCATCTTGCAGACCATCTTCCACTCGTCCGCCGTCACCGGCTGCACCGAGAGCCGCGAGTATTTCACCAGCGCCATGTCGGCGAGTTTCTTGTCGGCCTTGATCGCGGCCATCGTCACCGGCGTCTTCAGCGGCTTGTCGGCCTTGATGTCGACGCAGACGAACTTGCCGGTTTTGTCGGTTGGATCGGGATAGGCTTCCTTGATGATCTCCGCGATGCCGACGATCTCCTTGCCCTCGTTGGAATGGTAGAAGAACGCCTTGTCGCCTTTCTTCATCGCGACGAGATTTTGCCGGGCGGTGAAGTTGCGCACGCCGGTCCAGGCCTCGCCTTTGGCGCCCTTGGCGAACTGCTGGTCCCATGACCAGACCGAGGGTTCGGATTTCACCAGCCAGTAATTCATTTCGCCCACCACCTTTTCGATATGGCCGGAATGACCCGGCCATCCTTGCCTTCCGCTTCATTATCCAAGACGTGGATGCGCGCGACAAGAAGGTCGAAGACACGCTCCGCGCTTTTGCGCAGGGCATGACGAGGAAGAAGTCATTCCTCCGCCTTGAACGGCCGCGTCATCAGGCCCTCGATCGCGGCGTCGATCGTGACTTTGCCGCTCAGGATCGCTGCGACCGCGCCTGATACCGGCATATCGACGTTTTGCGAAGCGGCGAGCTCGATCATGACAGGCGCGGTGAACTCGCCCTCGGCGAGTTTTTCGCGGTTCGGCGGCTCACCACGGCCGAGCGCGATGCCGAACGCAAAATTGCGCGATTGCAGGCTCGAGCAGCTCAGGATCAAGTCGCCGAGGCCGGAAAGTCCCACCAGCGTCTCGCCGCGCGCGCCGCAGGCGCGGCCGAGACGCGCCAATTCGCTGAAGCCGCGCGTGGTGAGCGCGGCCAGTGCGGATGCACCGAGTTGTCGTCCCTCGACGATGCCGGCGGCGATCGCCAGCACATTCTTGGCCGCGCCGCCGATCTCGACTCCGCACACGTCTGTCGTGTGGTAGGGGCGGAA
>CADEDX010000661.1 GCA_902826195.1 uncultured Bradyrhizobium sp.
AACTAGCCGGGGACGCGGTATGCGACTAGGCCGCCGGCTGGCGCGACTTCGAGCGCGAACCGGCACGGCGGGCAATGTCGAGCTCGATCTCACAAACCTTGGCCTCGAGCCGGGCCATGGTGCGCTCGAACAGATCCAGGCGCGGCGAATTGCGACCCTGGCGCCAGCGCCAAAGCGTTTGATATTCGACGCCGGCCAGCTGCGACACGCGCCACAGCGACAGATTGAGGCCCGCCGCTCGCTGCTCGATTGCATTTATACGATCTGTCGATTGCATAGTTGCGACCATTGTTTGAGTTGCGCCGCTCTGTCAAGCCGATGCGTACTGACCCATCCACACCGTCGCGGCAGTGATGCAAATTTGCACGCCACCTGCCCCGACATTGCACATTTGTTATTTTTTGATTGCAAAATAGCAAGGCGCGCCATTAGGTGCCAGCATCGCCAGCGTGAGGCGAGCGGGTTGGCTGCAGCGCCGCGATCCGTCAATCCCCCTCGACGACAGTCAGGCCTGCAGCCAACCGCACTACACGATTAACGGCTTTTCCATGCGCCGGCCACGCCCGGCCCATTCCCTGGGGACAACATGCGGACAATCTTGCTGTGCGCCGGCTCTTTCCTTGCCGGCGGCGTGATCACGACCATCGTTCTGCTCGGGTGGGCACACCTGACTGTCGAGGCCGACGAAAAGAGTAATCGGCCATGGGAGCACCTCTAATGGATCACCTCACATGGTTCACACCCAGCAGCGCCACAGCGTTAACGCGCCAACGCGCCAGCATCCTCCGCTTTGCCTCGCAAGGCCGAATGATGTTTGAGATCCGGCGCGCCGGCTCCGCCTTCAAAGTCGTAATCACCCGCCCGCAAAACCCCAGTCAGCCAGTCATCGAACGCGAATTCGACGACGAGACGCGCGCGATCGATTTTTGCAATGCGTTCGCCCGCGTCACGCATGAGCACGACGATTCGATCGCTGCGCTCGATCGCGTGAGCACGCTCATGGCGCCACGCGACCACGCCAGGCGCGGCCCGCCGATCCGCCGCACTTACACCCGCTTTTCCAAAACACGCCGCGAGATCCGCTAATGACCATCAATCCGACGATTATGGCCTTCGACGCCGCCACCCTGCCAGAATTGTATCGCGGCCTGGACGCCGCCATTGCCGCCGAAACCGACCCGAATGTTATCCTCGTTTTGCAGGCGACGCGCGCCATCGTGCCGCCCTTCCTGGACTGGATCGACCCGCTGATGCAGAGCGGGCAAATCGACAATGGCCAGGCCCTACACGCGCTTGGCTTGGCGACCTCGACGCTCGTCAGCACATTTATCAAAAACTACGCGCCCGCCACAGTGCAGCCCGTCCTGGCCGCTTCAATAACTCATTACATATCCGCCGTCGTCAACGCAGCCCACGCACCGCAGCGCAAAAAGGGGAAAACCAATTGACCACGTTCTCGACCGCCCCGCCGACCGTACCCTTGCCGCCCGACAACGACGAGGAGATTACCGGCGCCGACGAGCACGCCGCACCGCGCGGGTGCGAGCTCCGCATCGGCGCCGCCCCTGAAATCGGCTTTGTCATTTGGGAGCATGGCGAGATCGCCGCCGCCCTCACCAGCCGCCAAGAGGTTGCCGCCTGGATCGTCAACCGCCTGGCGCGCCTGCCAGGCGAGCCCCCGGCCGAGACGCCGTTCATGGGGCCGCGCATCACCCAGCCGCCGCCGATGTCGGGAATTCCGGGCATGCGCGTCGTGCCGGGAACGGGCGGCCGCTGGTTTTCACGCTCATGATGTTTATGCTTGGCCTGCTACTCGGCTTCATCGGCGGCGTCATGTCGATGATTGTGATCGCAACGGTGATATGCGTGATCGACGATCACAAGGCCGCAGCAGGCAGCGAGCCGCGGGGCACGGCGGGAGAGGCGGAACAGGCCTCGCCCACCGTGGGGATGACAGGCGGCGCAGCGCTTTGCGGGGTACGCTGCGCCGCCGGTCCCGATCGAATGGAACCAATCGCGACAGATCGACGTTTTTGAGGCGGATCGGACACCCCCCGCGTCCGATCCGGGACACACTACCCCGTCATAGTTTGGCGCCGCGTGCCCTCGCGGCGCCTTTCTTTTATCGCCCGCCGCCGCGGATCACCCACGCCAGCGCCGCCAGCAGAATGCCGAGCTTTTGCCCGTCATCAGCGAACGGGATGCGCAGCCATGCCCACGGCACGCCGAGCATGCGCAGCAACACCATAGCGACGATCGCCAGCAACATCCACGACAGCACGAACCGCAAGTAAGCCTCGAGCAAGGCGATAACACTCGCGATCAATTCGCTAGGTTTCATGGCATCGTCACCCCGAGCAGGCCCATACCGAAACCGAAAAACCAGTGCGCCAGGCCCGTCAATGCGGCGACCCAGCCGACCCAGCACGCGAAGCTGGCTAACTTCTTATGCCGAGCGCTGATCGCAGCAGCGCGCCGAGCAGCGGCCCCATCGATCCCGCCGTAAGATGCAGCCCGATCGCCGCCGAATAGAGCACCAGCAGGATGATCGCCCGCTCCCCCCAGTGTTCCAATTTTTCGACCCTCGCCTTGAGCGCCTTCGCTTCGCTCGCCTGCTCGGCTTGGCGGCGTATCTGATCCTGGTCGGCCTGCTGCAGCTGGCCGAGGATATAGCCAAGACTGAGTTGGTCGACGTGCATCGGCGATGAGGTCATCGAGGGACCGTGCATGCATCAGCTCACACCCTTCGCAGACGACGTCCGCTCGATTGGCTCATCTTTGCAGCCGATCTTGCGCCGCCCCTCGAGATCCTGGCGGATCTGTTTGGCTGTCGGCTCCGTGATGCGATCGGCGCGCGAAATGCGCACGCCCTTCACCGCGTCGCAGAACGGTTCAACAGTCGCGACAAGAGTGTTTGCGCAGCCACTCAGCATTGCCGCTGTCAGGCACGCGAGCACGCACCTGGCGCGCCTCGGCTGCCTTGCGATTGGCATCGCTATTGACTTTGACAACGACATTTGCCGCCCCCCGCGAGCGTTGATCCAAGGCGAACCATCCGACCATGCCGCCGATCAGCACAAAGGCCCCGGCGAGCTTGCCTAGCGGATTATCAAAAAAGAACGCGCACGCACCTTTTACAAATGCCCCGATTGCGATCATGGCGCCGTCGCCCCCGTGTTGTGATCCTCGGCGCGCGCCTGGCGAATAATCAAGGCGTCATAAACCATTCGGCCAGCCCAATAGGCGGCCAGGCCGCCGGCGAGATAGGGCCATTTCGTTGCTGCGAAGCCGGCGAACGCCTCCATCGTCTCGAATACCCCTTTGAGGCTCGAGGCCTTTTGCGACAGCGTTTCCAGGCTCGGCGTTTTCGGCGTCACAAATGGCGCCGACAATTGCGTCGTGCCGCCCTTGGCCGCGGCGCCGAGCGATTTCTCGAGGATCGTCGTCAAGCCGCCCGCCTTGTTGCCGGGCGAAGGGTTGTTGTCCATCGAGCCATTGTTCTTGGCGCAGTAGTCCTGCCACCAATGGATAATGTCGACGAGCTTCTCGCCGACCTCGCGTGTTGCCGCGCGCCGGGTCAGCAGATGCTCGGCGCCATAGATCTCCGGCGTCTCCGAAAGCACAGCCGTGCCGCCATGC
>CADEDX010000662.1 GCA_902826195.1 uncultured Bradyrhizobium sp.
ATAGTGTCGGGTCAATTTCTCCAAGATAGTTTGCAGGATCGCGGCTGAGATGGATTCCGGGCAGCCGATCCGCACCTCACCCACAGTCGGGTCGGCCAAGAACTCGATGTCGCGAATGCCTTGCTGTAGCTCGTCGAAAACAGCAATGCTGCGCCGCTCAAGCGCAGCCCCGTAGGCAGTTACCGTGACGCCCTGCGGCTTTCGGTCGAGCAAGCGCACCCCGAGGCTGTGCTCTAGATCGGCGATCACCTCCGACACCGCCGGCTGCGACACGCCCAGCTCCTGCGCAGCCTTCGCCATGCTGCCCAGACGCACCACCGAGGAGAACACGTAAAGATCGCGCAGCCTCAGGCGCCGACCGATCTGACGCTCCCAATCGATCCGGCGCAGCATAGGAAAATCCTTATGTCATCCTAACCAGATAGGGAATTCCTCTTATGCCACGTCAAGCCTAATTGCAATGGCGAAGCAACCGATGGAGGATCCAATGCTGCTTCGCCTCTCACTCGCCGCAACAATCGCCGCCTCTGCTCTCACTGATCCCGCTGCTGCGACCCAGAGCTACCCGTCACGACCCATTACGCTGGTCGTGCCGTTCCCGGCGGGTGGACCGACCGACACGATCGGCCGCGTGCTGGCCGATGGACTGCAGGCCTCACTTGGGCAGCCCGTCATTATCGAGAACGTCGCCGGCGCGACCGGGAGCATCGGAACGGCCAAGGTCGCGCGCTCGAGTGCCGACGGCTACGCGCTGATTCTCGGAACGGTCGCAACGCATGTGTTCAACGGCGCGGCCTACACGCTCACCTACGACGTCGCGAAGGACTTCGACCCCATTTCGCTCATCGCCTTCGATCCGCAGGTGATCGCGGTCCGCAAAGACTTTCCAGCAACTGACCTCAAACAGCTTATCGCGTGGCTAAGCGCCAACCCTGACAAAGCAACCGCGGGCACGGCTGGCGTTGGCAGCACATCGCATGTCAGCGCCGTCAATTTCCAGAAGCTAACCGACACACGGTTTCGCTTCGTGCCATATCGCGGGCTGGGACCGGCGATGCGCGACCTGATGTCAGGTCACATCGACATCCTGTTCGACCTCGCCGCGAATTCCATTCCCCAAGTCAAGGCAGGCAGCATCAGTGCGCTCGCGGTGACCGCCACAAGCCGGCTTCCCTCCGCGCCCGAGGTTCCGACGGTCGATGAGGCAGGGCTCACCGGCTTCCACTTCGTCAATTGGCACGCGGTATGGACCCCGCGCGGCACGCCACCAGACGTTAGCGCGAAGCTCAATGCGGCGATCCGCAAGACGCTAACCGACCGAATAACCACAAAGCGGCTCGCCGACATCGGCCAGCAGCTCCCTCCGCCCGATCGCCAAAGCGCCGAGGCCCTCGCCAGCTATCAGAAGGATGAGATCGCGCGCTGGTGGCCGATCATCAAGGGCGCAAATATTAAGGCCGAGTAGCGCAACCACACCCGAACACCCGGGCGGCCGGTTGGGCCGCCCTCGCGGCTTTCCAAAGGAGCAACTATGCGAATCCACAATCTGTACGCTGACGAGAACGGCGAGACCCACTTCCGCGACATTGAAATCGAGCTATGCGAGACCGGGCCGGACGGCACGATCTCGAAAATCCACCCAGCGACTGGCATCATCTTTCGATCCACGCCCGCGGACTGGTTTTTCGATTGGCACCCGACCACGCGGCGTCAATACGTCGTAAACCTCGACGCGCCGCACAGGGTGACTGCTAGCGATGGTGAGTCGCGCATCATCGGCACGGGCGAGATCTACCTGGTCGAGGACATGCATAGCAAAGGCCACCGTTCGCAGGCGCTCGGTTCCCCTCGCCGCTCACTGATGATCCCGATCGACTAGCTAAAGCGATCGAAAGATGTCGGTTCGTGGCACTTTTCGGACGTACTGCAGAAACTTTTGATGTCAGCCTTTGGGGGTTGAACAGACCCAAATTAGCTGCACTCGAAGTTTGCCTTTTGACCCGAAGCGGATGTGCCGTGCTCGCTAGGCCGCATTGCGGTGAATGTATCAGCCGCGCTAAAGATACATGATGATGGCTCGCTCGATACCCACGCCTCTCTGGTTCGCGGCGGCCCTTCTCTCAATGGTTGTGTCGCAAATTGTAAGACTGCAACAATCCGATCCGGCAGCATGGATCGTTTGGGATTACGCAGGCCGCCTCGGGGCTTTGGCAGTTCTGAGCGCTATCCCTGCTGCGCGGACGATAGCCTTCCGATTTGAACCACTTCGAATAACGCGATGGGAAGTGACCATCTGGATTGTCAGCATTGTCCTCGCGGACCACTATTTGGGTGGTTGGATCCGACGAACCATCGATGGAGTCCTACCTGCAAAAGTGCTCGGGGCATATCCTGAAAGTGCAAGGCTGGCTACATGTCGTCGATATCTTGTTTGGTCTTGGGCTAGTCGCCTTGAGTGAGGAGATCGTTTTCCGCCGCTGTGCGCGTCATCTGCTCCAGAGCTATTTGGATGACGGCTATGCCTTGGTTCTCGCAACATCATTTTTGTTTGGAGCTTATCACTGGTGGACGGGTTTCGGGAATATTGGCGCGGCTGTGGTGATAGGTGGCTTGTTGATGATGTTGCACCGCCGATCCGGGGCACTTTGGCCTGCAGTTCTTGGACACTACCTGGCTGACATAATAAACTTCGCGTTTGATAGGTCGCCTTGCGACCCTCGACGGACATACCGCCCGGCCATCCGAAACAGGCCAGTATCGGAACGTTGGTGCTGTCCGTATTTTACCCTCAGTGTTCGAATTTAATTTTCGGAGTGTCCTCATTTGATTTTTGGCCGGAACAGAACAAGGTATTGCAGTTTGATTGCATCGCCGAAGGAGTTTTCATGAAAGAGCATCTGCAAAAGGGCGCGTTGCTTGTGGCGCTTGGAATTGGCGTGATCGTAGGAGGCTTTATTTTCGCGGCCGCTGTCCTAGGTTTATGGCTAAATTCGATTGGCAACCTGGCGCCTTAGCTTCGGTGTGGATGGTGCCACGCAAAAAGACAAGGTGCGCTTAGTCGCCGCTCTGGCTGTCGTAGGGCGCAAAATGCATAGACCGCGCAAATCCAAGACGAAGAAAAGCAACTCAAACAAAAAAACCGCATGATGCAAAGAGGCTGCCTCAGTTGGCGGCCTCTTTCATTTACAGATGCGACCACGAGAAGCACTGTCGGCTCAACTAGGGAAGTCCTTTTGTCACCTTAAAGGGATTGAACCCACGTTCCGCGAGGGCAGCCCACGAAGCTGCGCCAAGATGTGGCAATCGGAAATAGAGTCGCGGCTTGGTCGGATCGGTGTCCAACACGAATCCAGTCGGTAACTCGTGGGCAGTTGTGGCATACAACCCACCATCCGGCGACCTCTGGGATTCAATGACAGCGATCAACGACTTTGCCCTCCCAGTCCTGCCAAGCAATTTCAACAAGAGAGCCATTTGGCCCGTCCCTTCGGTCCACACACCGTCTCGGTCCTCACCGTAGGAAAAGCCCCCGTCGACACTCATTCGCTGTTCGGCGGTCGTAATTGCCGACGCAAATTTCTCGGCCGCTCCGGGGAGCGCCATTAAAGGCCAGACC
>CADEDX010000663.1 GCA_902826195.1 uncultured Bradyrhizobium sp.
CGCGGTATGGGTGACGCTCTGATCCCCTTCTCGTTGACGGAAGTAAATGATCCCGCCGAAGTCTATCCTGCTGGCGCCTTTTGGGCTGAACCCAACATCCAAGAGGCCGCTATCCGCCTACACCGATTGGCGACCGACCCTCAACTCAGGGCGGCTCAGAGCAACGCCGCCCAATCAAACTTGAGCAGATTGCGGACCCATTGGAGCGCAGAACGGCTTTCAAAAGAGCCATTTAGCGCTTGGGCGGCACGCAGTTAGTGCAGCAGGGGATTCCGATGTTTATTGTCGGGAGCTGGTCCTTGCGGGATCAAAACGGATAGTTTCTTTAGGCTCTCCGCAAGAATTCGCGGTCTGCCTTATCGAAATCCAAAAGCCTTCGCCGCATGTTGATCCTGATTTACTGTTGCGGGATTTCTTGAACCTCTTATCCGCCTACGGAGAGACCAAGTAATTGATTTGTTGGGTCTGCCTCTGTTTGGCAGTTGGGAAACAAGACGCCGGGTCGAGGGCCAATCAAGGTTCAGCGGAGTTACGCCGATCGGGTTAGGTCAACACTTGACCGCAGACTTAGCCCAGTCTGCGAGTTTGTGCGGGGATTGGACGCGGAAAGAACTACCTGCACCGCGCAGGGGAGAGGGAAAAGTTAACATGGCCGAGAAGCGTGATCAGCCAGTTCAGGGGATCTACCCAGACGCCAGCGTCCGAACTGCCGCGCTGCAGGTGCGGATTTTTGAACTCGAGTCGCAACTTGGCTCGATCGCAGAGACCCTTGCCCATGAGAAAGCAAAATCGCTTGCGCTCGAAGCGAGCGCCGCGCGGCTCAAGGACATCGAGACTGAACTTAGCGCCGAGTCCAGTGCGCGCGACGCGGCCGGTGCTGTCGCGGCCGCAGCCGTAGCAGAATTGCGAGAACTCCGTCTCCTGTACGAAAACCTGCTACGTGAACGGGCAACCCTTCACGCGGAACGCGATATCGCGCGCGCTGCGGTCCGCGAAGCGGAAGCGCGCATAACTGAGCTGGAATCGAAACTCGTCTCCTTTCTGATTGCAGGTCCGGAAAATGACCTGGCGCCCAGCCTGGCAGAGCACCGTCTTGAAAAGGACACGAGCGTCACCCGCGCCAGCTCTCCCGTGTGAGCGAGTTGGAAATCGGTGCCGCTGAACGAGCAATCTTGAGAGTTGAAGACTTGCCGTTGCGGAAATCGGAACGAACGAGGGACATGCTAAAGTCGAGAATGCCCTGGCCGAATGAAAGATCGAATGTCGCCTGGGCGACTTGGTGTTACTCGTTTCGGGGGGCATTCCGAGGTGGTATTGGCGAGAGTGTGACGGCGGGTCTGGGAGTATAGGATGAAGAGGAGCGATCTCGACGAGGCGGCTGTCTTGCCGCGCCCGGCGATGTTGCACGTCGACCGAAGAGCAGCGTTGTCGCCATCGGGCGTGCTGCAAGACGGTCTCCCGGCCGCCGCGCCTCCACCCGAGATTCTCGGGTCTCGGGCCTTCTACTTGTTTCTGCCTTATTACACGCCGCCCGATGCAGACCGCGCGGCCGAGCTTGCCTACTGTCTGAAACGCAATCTCGACAGCGGCTTGTTTGCTCGCATCGTCTTGATGATCGACGATGACACTCCGCTCCCGTTTCAGGACTGGCGCCTACTGGGGATTCGCTTGACCCGGCGGCCGACCTACCTTGACTGGATGCGAACGGCGCGTCGCATGTGTGCCGGTCACGTCGCAGTTCTGCTTAACAGCGACATTCACGTGGACGACTCATTCGCAAGCATAGCGGAGATTTTTCGGCAGGATGATCGCGCCTTTGTCGCTCTATCGCGGTTCGACAAGAAGGGCGACGATCTGGTGCCACACTCGGATCCTCACTGGTCCCAGGATACATGGGCCTATGTACCCACGGCGGATGACGACACGTCCTACGACGCGCAGCTCGACGTTCCGCTTGGCGTGCCACGCTGCGACAACAAGATTGCCTATCTCTTCGGGATACAGGGCTACACCGTCTACAATCCGTTTCCCTTCGTGCGCACTGTGCATGTGCACGAGACGGGGCGGCGATACTATAACAAGAAGGGCGACCGCAGGATAATCGGCGGCGTCGCCTATGTGCATCCGAGCGCCGCCCTTACAGAGCCCGCGGGTATTGATCTTGATATCTGGACCATTCGCACGACCCAATTGCAGAAGGTGCGCATCAATGCGTCGATCGAAAAGTGGGCTGAGGAGGAGCGCCTGGCGGGTCAGCAGTGGCCAACCTGGATCGCTCATGACGCCGACTGGCAGCACCCCGCGATAACCGAGCAGCACGCCTTCTTGCGCATGCGCGAGGTGCTGCCTCCGACCCGCAAGGGCCGCGCTTGTCTCTATCTTGCCTTCCCTTTCGCGACCCTAATTGACCTGCACAAGAACCTCGGACTCAAACATCCGCGCACGCGCGAATTGCAGGGCAGGCTCGACGCGCTGGCGGAACAGGCCAAGGGATATGAACGTGTCATCGGCGTATGCCAGCATATCCGCGCCCAGGAGTTCGCCAGCCTGTTCGCCAACGCCGGCGTCACGGATCTGTTCTGGTCGCACGCCGTAAAGGACGACCCGGCGTTCGTGACGGATCGCAAAGTCAAGGTGCACCCTTTCCCGCTGTATCCAGTGCAACAGGTCCCGCGCGGTCTTGAGGATATCGGGCGCCCGCGGCGCTGGCTTTACTCGTTTGTCGGCGCTCACAATCACAAGGGCTACCTGACCCAGGTCCGCGCGATGATCTTGGACAAGCTGGCAAGTGATCCGCGCGGCTGCGTGATGGGTCGTGACGGGTGGCACTACGAGAAGGTCGTTTATCAAGCCCAGGTGCTCGGCAAAGTCGCCTCGAGCGAGCCCGGCCTGGTCAATGACGACGCTTCGGCGCAGTTTCGGGATCTGCTGGATCAGTCTGTTTTCTCTCTATGTCCTTCAGGCACCGGCCCGAACTCGATCCGGCTCTGGGAGGCCATGATCAATGGCTCGATCCCCGTAATCCTGTCGGACACATGGGCGGCGCCTGGCGATCCCGAACTCTGGCAAGCAGCGACGTTGCGCGTAGCAGAGACAGCCGAGGCCATCGTCGCCCTCCCCGGCCGCCTGGCCACGATTGCCGCGGATCCCGAGCGCCTTGCAGCAATGCGCCGTGCACTCATCGAACTCGCCCGCCGCCACGGGCCGGAAGGATTTGTGGGGGATGTTCTTGATGTTATGCCTTCGCTTCACCAGCAGTGATGACAATTTCAGAGAACATGCGGTACTTCGTAGTTGTTCACCCAGTATAACCGGCCCGCCTGATTTTCTTCATTTGAGCCTCCTGCGGTTTGGTCGCCCGAGCAGTCAGCATTCGATACCCGCCGGGGTGATGAGCGAACCGCCTGGTTACGCTCAACAAGACTCAAGCTCAGCCACGTGGCGCTCACGGCGGCGCATGCCGCACTCGACAGGGCTATATCCGAAGCTCCGCTAGAGCGGGAATGTCTCAAGTCTAGCGGCAGCAAAGCCGACCACGTACTCGTCAGTATTCCCCGCTACATCCCAAGTTCCGTGAACGACAAGCGCTCCGAAAACCGCGGCTCCGGGCGCTCGC
>CADEDX010000664.1 GCA_902826195.1 uncultured Bradyrhizobium sp.
ACGGTGCCGGCCGGCATTTCACGGGCCACGGCGGAAGAGGCGCGCGAGGTGGCGCGGACGATCATCGGGGCGCTGGACTATGTGGGGGTGATGGGCATTGAAATGTTCGTTTCAGGCTCGAAACTCATTGTTAACGAGATAGCGCCGCGGGTGCATAATTCCGGCCATTGGACCCAGGATGCCTGTTTGGTTTCGCAATTCGAGCAGCATATCAGGGCCATTTGCGGCTGGCCGCTGGGCTCCACCGAGCGCCATTCCAACGTGGTCATGCACAATATTTTGGGCGGGGAAGCCGCCAGATGGGCGGAATATGGGGCTTCGGCCCATGCAGGCGTGCATTTCTACGGCAAGGCGGAAGCCCGACGGGGGCGGAAAATGGGCCATATAAACGTGCTGACCCCTCGACAGGGATGACAGGCTGTGGTACGCCACGCCCACTTTTGGGAACTCCCAATGGGGGTTCCGTTTCAAACCAATTCAACTTTGACCAAATTCGAGGTAGCACTTGCAAGTCGTAGTCCGTGACAACAATGTCGACCAAGCCCTGAAAGTCCTCAAGAAAAAGATGCAGCGCGAGGGCATTTTCCGCGAGATGAAGCTGCGCGGGCATTTTGAAAAGCCATCGGAGAAGAAGGCCCGCGAGAAGGCGGAAGCGGTGCGCCGCACCCGCAAGCTGGCCCGCAAGAAGCTGCAGCGCGAAGGCCTGCTGCCGATGAAGCCGAAGCCGGTGTTCGGCGCAGGTCCCGGCGGCGACCGTGGTGGCGCTGGCGGCCGCAGTGGCCCGGGCGCAGGTCCGCGCGGACCGCGCTGAATCCTCCAAAGTCTTGAATTTGAAAACGCGGGCTTCGAAGCCCGCGTTTTTTTTCGCCGTCGCGCGACCGAATCGGAAGCGACGCGGGACGTCTGTGGGCCTCGCGCACTTGCGGCGATTTTCACCGATGCATTTTGCCGTGCATCGGGTTACCTGTTCCGGATTGGACAAGCCAAGAGTGTTCCGCTGCATGGCCGTCACGGATTGCAATGCCCTTCCCCGCGCCTCGCGCATCACGGCCGTCCCCATCGCCCTGCTCGCGATCGTTCTCGGTTTTCCGCTCGGAGGCTGTTCGTTCGATTTGGGATCGTGGGGATCGGACAAGGAGAAGCCGCAGGCCGCCGAACAGAAGCCGACCGGTGCGATCGGCGGACAAGGCAGCGGCGACGCCCCGGGCTACGCTGCGCGCGGCAGCGCGCTCGCCAAGGCCGGCAAGACCTTAGAAGCGCTGGCGGAATTCGACCACGCCCTCGCGCTCGATCCCTACAATGTGCCGGCGCTGTATGGCCGCGGTCTGGTCTATCAGGCCGACAAGCGGCACGAACAGGCGATCGCGGATTTCACGGCGGCCAACGGCCTGACGCCGCAACGGGTCGAGCCGCTGCTGGCGCGCGCCACCAGCTACCTCGCCATCGACAAGCCGAAGGAAGCCGCTTCCGACCTCGACGAGGCGGTGCAGGCCGATCCCAACAGCGCGCAAGCCTGGTCGGTACGCGCCGCCGCCTATGAACGCCTGGGCGACAAGGCCAAGGCGTTCGCCTCGTACAGCCGCGCGCTCGCGCTCCGCCCAAAGGACGAAGCCGCACGAAGCGGCCTTGCGCGCACCGGCGGCTAGAAATTACCTGGAATTACTTCGGCAGTACTGCGTGGAAGATCGACTTCGCGGTCGACAGCGCGTCCTCGGCGGCCGCCGTGGCGCGGTCGCGCACGGAAGGCTCGACCATGTCGGCACGCAGGTCGAGCGGACGCGACACCGGAATATCGGCCGGCGGGATCGGGCGATTCGGGTTGGCGGTCTCGGCATAAGGCGGCCGTTGCTGCGACGGAGCCTGGCCCAAGGGGTCGCCGGCCGGCGGGCCCGCGACCATGATCGGCGGCGGCAACGGTCGAAGCGCGGGCGCCGCGACAGGTGCGTGCGTGGTCGCGGGCACCGTCGCCACCTTGGGCGCTTCCTTCGACACTTCCTTGGGCTGCGCTTCCTTGCGCTGATCGTGGGTGCTGGCAGTCTCGGGGGCGCGCGGAGCGGCATCGCTGTTGGCCCGCAGGCGTTCGATCGCGGCGCGCGCCAGATCATTGGCATCGCGACGTTCCTCCGGCGCAGCCGGTGGCGGCGCGACCGCCGCAGCTTCGACCGGAGCGACCGGGGCCGCCACCGCAACCGGAGCGGCTGGCGCAGGCGCAGCCGGGGCGGCAGAAGACTGCACGGGCTGGATCGGGGAAGGCAGTATCACCCTGATCTTTTCGGTCTTGGGTTCAGCCGGCTTCGCATCGGCAGACTTGGTATCGACGGATTTGCTGTCGGCTTTCTCGTCAGCCTTCGCTTCAGTTTTGGCTTCAGTCTTTGCTTCAATTTTTCCTTGGGCTTTTTCGGCCGCCGCCGGACGTTCGGCAGCGGTCTTGTCCATGATCGCCTTCTCGGAGATCCCCTTGGCCTTGACGCCGGCAGGCGGAAGATTGCTGACGCTGGCCGTGGTCTCGGCTGGCTTCGCGTCCGGCTTGCTGGCTTCCGATTTAGCTTCGGTCTTGCCATCCCCCTTGGGATCGGCCGTCGATGCCGCCGCAGCAGGCGGCGCATCGGCAATGGGCTTGGCCACGATGTAGTGGTTGACGATGTAGGCTCCGATGACCGTTGCGGCCACCGAAGGGAAGATGTCGACCGCAAATTTCTTTAGGTAATTCAGCATTCCGGCCACTCCCCGCGGGCCACCAATTGCAGGAACTTTGAGGCACATTGAGGGATCAAGTGCGACAGATCGGTGGCAATTCAGCAGTTCCCGTGCAGGTCAGATGAAACTGGCTTGGATCGGTTAAGAATTGTCTAACCTTTCCAGAGGCGTACGGCTAGCCCGGAGCGACTCGTGGGAACACAACCCTCCAGCGATCACGGCTTCAGCTCAACCTCCAGGAACACAATTTCAGTCGCGGTTTCGTTGAGCACATCGTGCTGCACGCCTGCCTTGCGGAAATAGGATTTGCCGGCGCCGAGCTGCGCCTTGGTCCGTTCGCCGTTGGGCGCCACGATGGTCATCTCGCCCGAGGTTACCGGCACGATCACATAGTCCATCCCGTGGGTGTGATGGCCGGTGGCGCTGCCCGGCGCCAGCCGCCACTCGGTGACGCGCACTTCTGCTGTATCGACCTGAACATCGGACTTGGCGGCAAGCATCGAGATTCACTCCTTGAAGGTCACGGCACGAATACCATGAACAGAAAAACGGCGAACACCAGCATGTGCACCAGCCCGAACAGGACGTTGGTCCGGCCAGTGCCGAAGGTCAGCATGCTGACGATGAAGGTGAGCACCAGCAGCACCATCTCGCGGGGGTCGAGACCGAGCACCAGCTGCTTGTCGAGCGTGTAGGCAACCACCGCGACGGCCGGCACCGTCAGCCCGAACGTGGCGAGCGAAGAGCCGAGCGCGAGATTGATGCTTTTCTGCAGGTCGTTCCTGCGGGCGGCGCCGACCGCGGCAACGCTCTCTGGCAGCAGGATCAACAGCGCGACGACCACACCGGCAAAGGCTGGCGGCGCGCCGATCATCGCGGTGACGATATCGACGGTCGCCGAAAACTTTTTGGCCAGC
>CADEDX010000665.1 GCA_902826195.1 uncultured Bradyrhizobium sp.
CAGGATCCCCAGCGCTTCGAAAAAGCGCTGGGCGTATTGCAACGGGTAAGTCACATCCAGGGCGCTCAGACGCAGTGGCAGCAGCAGCAGGCGCAGGTTCAGCGGCAGCAGTTCGAAGCAACACGTCAGCAGTTCAGCCGCACATCGGATGAAGCGCTTGGGCCAATGACGATGGCTGAAAAGCTCGCGATGGTCGAGGAGCTGGTGTCTTACGTTGGCGAGTACGGGGTTTCCGCGGGAATTGGACGTATCGGAAACGACGGTGCACGAAATGGTGCGCCGGGGCGTGCTGCCACAGCCGGTTAAGTTGTCTGCCGGATGTGTGCGCTGGTGCTGGGCCGAGGTGCAGTTGGCGCTCGGCTCGTTGTCGGCGGACAGGGTGTCGGAGGCGGGAAACGATCCATTCCTGATGGGAGTGCGCAATGCCACGTCAGCCGCGTAAATCAGCGGTCGCGCTTCCTAAGGGCGTGCATCGCGTCATCTCTCGCAGTCGCGAGTATTTCTATTATCAAGCAGGGCGCGGCACCGAGCATGAGGGTCCCCGCGTAGCACTGCCAAACGATCCGCATTCGCCGGAGTTCTGGAATGCGATCCGGCAAGCCCAGGGCATCGTCGGCCCGGTGCCGACGGACACGATCAATGCGCTGGCGGACGCCTACGAGGTGGCGTGGCCGGCGTTGCCGAACAAGCTGAGCGACGCCACGAAAGAGCAGTATCGGCGCTCGCTAAAGGTCGTCCGCACCGCATGGGGGGACTTGCGCGCCGCCGCGCTGCGGCCGTCGCATGTGCAGGCCCTTATGGAGGGCCTTGCTCACAAGCCCGGCAAGGCAAACAACGTGCTCGACGCGCTGCGGGCTATGTGCCGCTGGGCCATGGGTCCGCGCGAACTGCTATCGCGTGACCCGACGTTGGGTGTGACGCGTTTTGCGGACGGTGAAGGCCATAAGCCATGGACACCAGAGCACTTGCGACTTGCGGACCAAAAGTTCACCGGCATGTTGCGGCGCGGCTATGTGCTCGGCCGCTACACTGGGCAGCGCATTAGTGACGTGGTGCGGCTTGGCTTCACCGATATTGATGAGGGCGGCTTCTCACTGCGGCAGAAAAAAATTGCGTGCAACCGTGGTGCCCGATCTTCCCGGAGCTGGAGGCAGAGATCGCGACCTGGGAAAAGCGGCCGGGTCCATTCTTGTTGCAAGACAACGGAAAGCCCTTCACCACCAACCTCTTGTGGAAGTTGTTCGACAAGGCGCGTCAGGATCATCCAGAACTTGCCGATGCCGTGTGGCACGGCTTGCGCGCCAACTCCGTCATCCACTTGCGCCAGTCTAATTACTCGATTGCGCAGATCAGCGACATGATCGGCATGTCACCTCCCATGGTCGAACGGTACAGCCGGTATGCTGATCGCAAGGCTGGCGGGAAGGCGGTGTTGCTCGCGCTGAAGGGTAAGAACAAGAACGAAACTGTAAAACGTTGAAAAACTGGAAATCAGAAAGGCAATGAAATCAGATGCTTAGTAGTTCAGGAATAAAGTGGAGGCTTCTGTTGCCAGGTGCCTCCGAACCCCGCCTAACGGAGCTTAACCCATTAGGACTTTAGACTTGGTCTTTCAAACTGCGTTACGCAGCCTGAGCAACCGGAGCATAGTTGTCGTTTGCAACTATTGCATAGCCCGATAACGGCGGAACCATACCGAGAAAAAACTCGCCCTTTACGCCCTCGTCGATCCTGGTTCGCCCCCGCCGAAACCCGCCTTGACGGGCTGGGCTTGGGTGGAGGCGCCGGGTACTGCCCCCGGGTCCGAATGGTTTATTACGACGGTCATTTATTTCCATAGCCGGCGAACCGGCAGCCCCAATATAGGGGGCAAGTCAGAAGAAAAACAGGGTCGAAAGCACCGGGCGGACTGCACAATTCACCGATTGGGTTGGCCTCCGGCCCGCCGCCGTTCTAGCTTCTGCACCATGCCCAGAAAGTCCTCGCCCGCCGCCGCCCCGGCGCCGGATGCTCCCGTGTTGCCGCCAACCCCGCCCGGTCTGCTCGACCTGTTCATAGCCTTTGCCAAAATGTCGCTGGCGGGCTTTGGCGGCGTTCTGGTCTGGGCCCGGCGCGGCATCGTCGACCAGCACCGCTGGATGACGGCGGACGAATTCAACGAGACATTTGCCCTGTGCCACTTCCTGCCGGGGCCGAACATCGTCAATCTGTCCGTCGTGTTCGGCGCGCGTTTTCGCGGCATTCCAGGTGGCGTCGCGGCCTTTGCCGGTCTGGTTTTCCCGCCAATGGTCATCGCGATCGCGCTTGCGGCGCTGTATGCCCGTTACGGCGAGATTGATGCGCTGCGGCGGATTTTGGCGGGCGTATCCTGCGCCGCGGTCGGGCTGTTGATCGCGGTCGTCTTCAAGATGGCGATGCCGCTGGCGCAGCGGCGTGAGGTTACCGCGCTCGTGATCCTGATCGCGGTTTTCGTCGCGATCGGGGTGCTGCGGCTGCCGCTGCAGATGGTGTTGCTGGTCGCCATTCCGCTGAGCCTCGGGATCACGATCTTCGTCCGGACCCGGGGGAAGGCATGAATTCGGACGCCAATCCAATCGCGACACTCGTTTGGACTTTCGCTTGGATGTCGCTGTTTGCGGTTGGTGGCGCGAACTCGGCCATTCCCGAAATGCACCGGGTCGCGGTCGACGTTCAGCACTGGATGAACGACCGGCAATTTGCCGACATTTTCGCGATATCCCAGCTTTCGCCGGGGCCGAACGTGCTGATCGTGACGCTGATCGGATATCACGTGGCGGGCATTTTCGGCGCTTTGGCCGCTACGGTTGCGATGTGCGGCCCGACGGCCGTGGTGGCCTATTACGTGAGCGGCATTCTGGCGCGATCGAGCCATTCGCGCTGGCCCGCGATCATTCAGGCGGCACTCGTTCCCCTTTCGATTGGCCTGATGGGGGCGAGCGGCCTGATTTTGGCGCTGACGTCCGACCGAAGCTGGGTGGCCGGGTTAATTACGGTTGCGGCAGCGGTGCTGGCCTTTGCCACGCGCCTCAATCCGCTATGGATGCTGCTGGCCGGAGGCGCTTTGGGTTTTGCTGGCCTTATCTGACGAAAATCGCTAGCAAGGCCTCCGGGCCAGCTCAAACAGCTATCCAATCAGTGCAGTTAAGAAGCTTTGGGGAGAGAGATCGATGAGTGATACGCCGAGCCATGGGCCGGTCAGTTCCGTCATGCCGAAATGGATCCGTTGTCCGCAGGATTTCGTCGGCGGGATTGTCCTCATGGCGGTCGCGGCCTTTGCCCTGTGGGCGTCGAGCGACCTGCAGGGGATGCGCGGTTTCTCCTTTGGCGCCGGCACGGCGCCGCGCATGTTTGGGGTCCTGCTGCTGCTCCTGGGCTTGGGGATCGCCGTCATGGGTCTGATTTTCGAGGGCCCACAGGTCGCGAAGTATCACTGGCGGGGGCCGTTTTTCGTATCGCTTTCAATTCTCTGCTTCGCGGTGGCCATTCGCCCGATGGGCCTCGTGGTCTCGGCATTCGTGTCCTTTCTCGTTGCGGGAATGGGAACGCCGGAGACGCGATGGAAGGAGAC
>CADEDX010000666.1 GCA_902826195.1 uncultured Bradyrhizobium sp.
TGGCTCCGGTCAGCGTTCCGACCTGCTCGGAAAGCTTCCTTGTGTCAGTCTGCTGGGCCGCGAGCAGGCGGCGTACGGTCTGCAACTGGTCCTGCACCATCTGCAACTGATCGATCGATTCCTGCTGGGTCGCCTCCAGACCCTTCGTCTTCTCGACCAGTTGTTCGGAAGCCTGGGTGGCGCGCGCCTGCAACTGCCGGGTTGCGACCACTCGATCGGTCTCCGGCGCGGCGCCGGTGTAGCTGCGCCAGAGGGTGATAAAGCTGACGCCAAGCACAACAATGACGAGCGCCGCGGCGGCGATCGCAATCGGCTGTTTGCCGAGACGCGCGATGGGGCTGCCACTCCGGGGGGTGAGTTCGATCATGCGACTCCAAATCCGGACGTGATTCGAAAGTTCCAAAATAGCATAGGCAAAAGGACGCTTATACCTGCCATTTGCCGGAAGGCCGCAGGGATTGCAGGTAAAACCACGTATGATCAGCACCTTACGTGCCGGAATGGCCCTTGGGCTTTACCGGATATGCGCCCGGATGAGTTGACCGGCGCTCGCAAGAGCCCGCCTTCCGTCCGTCAGGCCGGCATTCCAGACCGGCCAAGCATGGATCATGTGCGGCCAGATCTGCAAGGTCACATCAACATCGGCCGCCCCTGCAGCCTCCGCAAGGCGGGTCGCGTCCGCAAGCAATGTCTCGGCCGATCCCACCTGAATCAGGAGCGGTGGCAGGCCCGCCAGATCGGCGAACAGAGGCGAGATCAACGGATCGCGGCGATCGATGCAGGACGGCGCATAGGCATCCGCGAGTTCATCGAGATAGGCCTTGTGAATGAGTGGATCGACGACGTCCTTGGTCGCAAGCGTGCTGCCCGACATGGTGAGGTCGGTCCACGGCGAGATCAGCCAGGCGTATGCCGGCAATTCCTCTCCCGCGGCGCGCAAGCGGCTGATCAGCCCGAGCGTCAGGTTGCCGCCGGCGCTGTCGCCGCCGACAGCGATGCTTTTCGCGGCAATGCCTTGCCGGCGCAGAAAGCGCCATGCCGTGAGCGCGTCCTCATGGGCGGCGGGGTAAGGATGTTCGGGGGCCAGCCGGTAGTCGATCGCGAGTGTGCGGCAGCGCGCTGCGCGCCCGGCCTCCGTCACAAGCCGGCGGTGGCTGACGATCGAGCCGGAGCAGTATCCTCCGCCGTGGAAATACAAGAGCGCGCACGAAGGCTCGCTATCCAGCGCGATCGACCATTCGCCGCCGAGGCCGTCGCAATCGACGGCCTCGCATTTGATATCCGGCGCCACCGGCCAGGTCGATCCGACCTCGTTGATCCGCTCCCGCCGCTCCGACCAGCCGACCGGCCGCGGCTTTGACGTCAGCAGCTTGCGGATGGCGCCGATCTCGCTTTCGGCCATGACGTGCTCCCGCGTTACAACAGCCCGTGATAGATGCCGGGTTCGGAGCCCTCGATCGGTATCGCGCCGACCGTTTTTGCATAGAACGCCGCAGGGCCCACGCCGCCGATGATGGCGTAGCCATATCCTTGCTGCTTCATGGCTTCGAGGCAGTTGAACAGCAGCGCCTTGCCGATCCCGCTCTTTCGTTCGTTCGGGTTGACACCCGTCGGTCCGAAGAAGTTCGGGCAGGTCGCGTCATGGCAGGCAAAGCCCAAACTGGTCTTTTGCCTGACGGCGATGAAGCAGGATACGGGCTGGCGGGAAAACGCCACATCGACTTCGCTGGCCCAATGCTCGCTGAAATTCTCGCGCACCCAGCCGACGATCGTGTGCTTTTCCGGCGCGAGTGCGCGTCGCGTCATGATGGCCGCCTTGCCCAGCCGCTCAAACACGTCGCCCGCGGGCGGCAGCGCATACAGTTTGACCAGCATATCCATCGGCGGCGGCGTCCTTCAAGAGGTTGGCGCGCGCATTATCGTCGCGGAACGAAAGCTCGTAAATCCGCCCGCCAAAAAAGTTGCGGCCACCCTTTGGGGGAAGGGTGGCCGCGCGCGAACCGGTCTGGGACGGGGAGGGGTGGGGATGTGACCGGCTCGCGTGTTCCTAAAATCCTTGTTCGTTATCGATCGCGTGACGAAGCGGTGGCGACGGCAGGGCGGCTATCACCGAGCGAGACCCAGACGTTGGGATCGCTCTGCGACTGACGCTTGACGAAGCGGTAGCCGGTGTCGGTCCAGGTCAGGACGCTTTCGTTCTGGTTGTCGAGAACGAACTCGCCCTTGTCGCTCTTCACCGTCAGCACCGCGTGGCCTTCGCCCTTCTTGTCGCGCACCACCGTGATCAGCAGCGCCTCGCGCGGCCATCCGGCGTCGATCAGCATCTTGCGCTTCAGAAGCACATAGTCTTCGCAGTCGCCGTAACCGTCAGTCGGCAACGACCATTTCTCGATCACCCCCCAATGATCCATGTCCGTGATCGGCTTGATGGTCTCGTTCACCCACTTGTTGACCCGCACCAGATCGCGCCACGCCGTCTGCGACATCACGATGTCGCGCGGCTGCGAGGTGCCGCCACGGCACTCGCCGGCGTTCTCGGTGCAAAATTCGACCCAGCCGATCGGCGAACGTGCGGTCTCGCCAAGGCTGGCATAGAGGGCGTCACCGGCTTTCGCCGAGACGCTCATTCCCAGAAGGATGGCGACGACTGCCAATCCTTTCCCCTGTCCCCTGAAAAACATCGTGGCCCCCGTTTCTTGTTGGGACCATGTTTCGCACGGAGGATTTGCGCTGCCGCTAAGTCAAGCAAGTAGATTTGACGCTAATGTAAGTAAAGCTAAATGCAAATTCGATCTATACTTGAAGTAAATTCGACTAAAATTTGAGACATCTGCAATTGATTCAAATTTTACATATTAACGCGCCCGGCGCTGTGCTGGCGGCACAAAAGCGCGCGAAAGCCTGCCGCGTTAACCGTGTTGGAGGGGCCGTAAAATGCGGCGAAGGCGGCGTCCGTGGACCGGACGCCGCCTTTCGAGCCTGAAAAAGGGGGATTTTGGGTGGCCGGCGCTTTACCGCGCAGTAACCGCGTCTTCGAGTGCCTCGGCCAACTGCTCGTGGACGAACTCCAGCGCGAAGCCTTCCTCGAGGTTTCGCACCACGCGGGACTGCACCTTGCCCAGCATGACCAGCGATTTTACCGGCGGGCGGTTTTCCGCGGCAATCGCGGCGCCCGACAGCGAGAGGTCGATGATACGGCAGGTCATCTTGCTGCCGTCCTCGAGCGTCATTAGCGCGATCGGATTGCGCGGCACGATGCGGTCGTGACGGCGGTCTTCCGGGAGATTGAGAATATCGCGGTTGGCGAGCCAGGTGAGCTGGGCGGCCAGCTTGTCGCGCTTGCGCGCGGTGGCGCCCACCGTCATCGCAAAGCCGTTGTCGATGATGCGGGTGATTTTGCCTTCGACCCGGCCGATATGATCGAGATAGGCGATCACGCGGTCGCCGACATTGCCGATGCCGGGCGCCAGCAGGGCCAGTCCGCCGGGCGACATGTTAATGATCTGGCAAGGAAATTCGCGGCGGTCCGGCAGCATGTAGCGGCCGAGCAGGTGGACTTTGACGCGTTGAAAGCGCCGTCGCTCCTC
>CADEDX010000667.1 GCA_902826195.1 uncultured Bradyrhizobium sp.
GCAACGACCAGGATATCGACGCCTGCCTGCACTTGGGCGACCGCATGCTCCTTGGCGCCGACAAGAGCGGCGACAGGCACGCCGTGGCGCTTGCCCATTTCCAGCATGATCGCTGGCGGCACGCCGAGCGCGTTGGCGATCAGGCGGATGGGAAACTCGAACGCAACCTCGAGCGCGCTCGCAGCTCCGTCGGCCCGCATATTGCGGGCAAAGCCGACGCTGCGTTGGCGGTCCTCGTCCAGGTCGCCCGGCTCGACACCGTGGGACTCGAGAATTCCGGTGGCGAAATCCTTGTGCGCCTGGGGCACGGCAGCCAGCAGCGCTGCGCCACTGAACGCCTCGGACTTTCCTTCCATCGCATTGGGGACGATGAGGTCGACCCCATAGGGTTTGCCGCCGCAATTCGCATCGATCCATGTGAGTTCTTCGCGCAGACGAGCTGGCGGGAGGTTGACCGCGCCGAACACGCCCATGCCGCCGGCGCGCGAGACGGCCGCGACCACATCGCGGCAGTGGCTGAAGGCGAGCAGGGGAAAGTCGATACCGAGCATCTCGCAGATGGGCGATTTCATGGGGCGGCCTCGCGCGATTGATGCGGCAAGGTGGAGCCTTAGCGAGAGGACGTCAAATCGCCGCGTGCCCGACCTTGCGAACCGCTGGTCGCCCCGGCGTTCCGCAAGGCTAGCCCCGAAACGCCTATCTTGGCAGGTTGCTCGCGCCCATCAGATACTCGTCGACGGACCTTGCGCACTGGCGTCCCTCCCGGATCGCCCAGACAACCAGCGACTGGCCGCGCCGCATGTCGCCGCAGGCGAAGATGCGGTCGGTGCTGGTCTTGTAGTCGTCGGTGCTGGCCGCGACATTGCCGCGCGGATCGAGTACCGCCTTCGTCTGATCGAGCAGGCCGGGAACGATCGGGCCCGTGAAGCCCATGGCGAGCAGGACCAGGTCAGCCTTCAACTCGAACTCGGAGCCCGCAAGTTCCTGCATTTCCATGCCGCGGGCGCCCTTCACCCATTCGACCCGGGCGCAGACGAGGGCCTTTACCTTGCCGCCGTCGCCGATGGCGTGCTTGGTGATGACCGACCAGTCGCGCTCGGCGCCTTCTTCGTGGCTTGAGGAGGTGCGCAGCTTCAGCGGCCAGTCGGGCCAGGTCAGGGCCTTGTTCTCGTGGGCGGGCGGCCGTGGCATGATCTCAAGTTGCGTGACACTCGCTGCGCCGTGACGGTTCGAGGTGCCGATGCAATCCGAGCCCGTGTCGCCGCCGCCGATTACGATGACGTGCTTGCCTGTCGCCGAGATTGTGCCGCCGGGCGCTGCAGTCTTCTCGTCGTCGCCGGCGACGCGCTTGTTCTGCTGGATCAGGAAATCCATCGCGAAGTGGACGCCATCCAGTTCGCGACCAGGTACGGGCAGGTCGCGCGGCTTCTCAGCGCCGCCGGCGAGCACGATGACCTGATAATCGTCGAGCAGGCGCTGCACCGATACGTCGATGCCGACATGCATGCGGGGACGGAAGATGACGCCTTCGCCCTCCATCTGACGCATGCGCAGGTCGATGTGCTTCTTCTCCATCTTGAAATCGGGAATGCCATAGCGGAGGAGGCCGCCGATCCGGTCCGACTTCTCGAACACGGTTGGTGAATGCCCTGCGCGCGCCAGCTGCTGAGCGCAAGCCAGCCCGGCAGGACCCGAGCCGACCACGGCGACGCGCTTGCCCGTGCCGCGCGGCGCCGACTGCGGCTTGATCCAGCCTTCGTCCCATCCGCGATCGATGATCTCGCACTCGATGGTTTTGATCGAGACCGGGTTCTCGTTGATGTTGAGGACGCACGAGGCTTCGCATGGGGCGGGGCAGATGCGGCCGGTGAACTCGGGGAAGTTGTTGGTCGAGTGCAGGTTCTCAAGCGCGGTCTTCCAGTGATCGCGCAGGACGAGATTGTTCCAGTCGGGGATCTGGTTGTTGACGGGACAGCCTGGTGTGCCCGGCGCGACTGAGCCGGTGCCCTGGCAGAACGGGATGCCGCAATCCATGCAGCGCGCGGCCTGGATACGGATTTCCGCATTGTCCATGCGCTTCAGGAATTCAGCGTAGTTCTTCTTCCGCGCCTCCGGCTTTTCGTAGGCGCGTTCCTTTTTCTCGTATTCGAGGAAGCCTGTGGGCTTGCCCATGTGTGTGCTCCCCTGACTCTACTCGGCCGCCACTGTGGCCTGGCTCGCCGCCTTCATGTCCGCCAGCGCGCGGGCATAGTCGGTCGGCATGACCTTCACGAAATTGCCGAGCGCCGCGTCCCAGTTGTCCAGAAGTTCGCGGGCGCGCGCGCTTCCGGTGTGCAGCAGGTGGCGCTCGATGATGATGCGCAGCCGTTCCGCGTCGAACGCCAGCATGTCGCCCATGCCGCTGTTCTCGGCGGAAGGCGCGCGTTGCAGCGGCGCGCCTGCTTCAGGGCCGCCCTCAACAGGCTTCACCGCTTCGAGCTTGACCATTGCTGCATTGCACCGACCGGCGAAGCTCTTATTCGGATCGTAGACATAAGCCACGCCGCCCGACATGCCGGCAGCGAAGTTGCGGCCGGTCTCGCCGAGAACCACAACCACACCGCCGGTCATGTATTCGCAGCCATGGTCGCCACAGCCTTCGACGACAGCGACCGCGCCGGAATTGCGCACGGCGAAGCGTTCGCCCGCGACGCCTTCGAAATAGGCTTCGCCCGCGATGGCGCCGTACAGCACCGTGTTGCCGACGATGATGTTCTGGGTCGGCTCGCGCTTCGCACCATCAGGTTGGCGCACGACAACGCGGCCGCCGGAGAGGCCCTTGCCGACATAGTCGTTGGCGTCGCCGACAAGGTTCAGCGTGACGCCGCGTGCGAGGAAGGCGCCGAAGCTCTGTCCGGCTGTGCCGGTGAGCGCGATCTGGATCGTGTCTTCCGGCAAGCCGGCGTGGCCATACTTGCGCGCCACCTCGCCGGAGAGCATCGCGCCGACAGTGCGGTTCACGTTCTTGATCGTCTCGGTGATCTGAACCGGCTTTGGCGTCTTGCCCAAGGCGGGTTTGGCGGCCTTGATCAGCTTGTGATCCAGCGCGGCTTCAAGCCCATGGTCCTGCGCCGAGGCCAGCTTGACCGCGACGCCAGCCTTGACCGGGGGCTGATACAGGATCTTCGACAGATCGACGCCCTTGGCCTTCCAGTGATTGAGGGCGTGCCGCATGTCCAGCAGGTCAACACGGCCAACCATCTCCTCGAACTTCCGGAAGCCGAGCTTTGCCATGATCTGGCGGACTTCCTCGGCGACGAAGAAGAAGTAGTTGATCACATGCTCCGGCGCGCCGGTGAAGCGTGCGCGCAGAACGGGATCCTGCGTCGCGACGCCGACGGGGCAGGTGTTGAGGTGGCACTTGCGCATCATGATGCAGCCCGATGCGATCAGCGGGGCCGTGGAGAAGCCGAACTCGTCGGCGCCCAGCAGCGCGCCGATGGCCACGTCGCGGCCGGTGCGCAGGCCACCGTCGACCTGCACGGCGATGCGTCCGCGCAGCTCGTTCAGCACCACGGTCTGCTGGGTTTCGGCGAGGCCGATCC
>CADEDX010000668.1 GCA_902826195.1 uncultured Bradyrhizobium sp.
GGATCACGCGGGCGCCGTCGCTGCGCCGCAAGGCCGCGCTGCTCGCCAAGGTGCAAGACGAGTGCGGCCATGGGGTTTATCTCTATGCTGCGGCCGAGACGCTGGGCTCCTCGCGCGAGGAACTGGTCGACCTGATGCTGGCCGGGAAGGCGAAATATTCCTCGATCTTCAATTATCCGACGCTGACCTGGGCCGATATTGGCACCATCGGCTGGCTGGTCGATGGCGCGGCGATCATGAACCAGATCCCGCTGTGCCGCTGTTCCTATGGCCCTTATGCGCGCGCGATGATCCGCGTCTGCAAGGAGGAGTCGTTCCACCAGCGCCAGGGATTTGAGATCATGCTGACGCTGTGCCGCGGCACCCCCGAACAGAAGGCGATGGCACAGGACGCGCTGAACCGGTGGTGGTGGCCGGTCTTGATGATGTTCGGCCCGCCCGACCAGGTCAGCCAGCACAGCGACACTTCGACGAAATGGAAGATCAAGCGGTTTTCCAACGACGAACTGCGGCAAAAATTCGTCGACGCCACCGTGCCGCAGGCGCAGTTTTTAGGGCTCACCATTCCCGATCCCGGCATGAAGCAGAACGAAAATGGCAACTGGGAATACAGCGCGATCGACTGGAATGAGTTCAAGCAGGTACTGGCCGGCAACGGCCCCTGCAACCGAGACCGGCTGGCGGCGCGGCGCAAGGCGCATGACGACGGCGCCTGGGTGCGCGAGGCAGCATTGGCCTATGCCGAGAAGCGCCGGCAGCGGACCGAGCTGCAGGCCGCCGAATAGGGAGATCAGCGATGGCCACGCCAACCATTATTCCGCTCTGGGAAGTTTTCATCCGCAGCCGCAACGGGCTGGCGCACAAGCATGTCGGCTCGCTGCATGCCACCGACGCCACGCTGGCGTTGCAGGCCGCGCGCGACATCTACACCCGCCGCGGCGAGGGCCTCTCGATCTGGGTGGTGCCGTCAAACGCTATCACGGCGTCCGACCCGGCCGAGAAGGGCATGATGTTCGAGCCGGCGGAATCTAAAATCTACCGGCACCCGACGTTCTACGATGTGCCCGAGGAAGTGGGGCACATGTGACGCCGTCATTGCGAGCGCAGCGAAGCAATCCATTGCGCCGCAGAGGAAGTCTGGATTGCTTCGTCGCTTCGCTCCCTTGCGCAAACGCTTTGCGTTTGTCGCAGGCAATGACGACTGAACAAGCGGGTTAACGACATGACCGCAGGCAACATCTCCGTCTCCGAAACGCCGCTGGTGCTCTACACCCTGCGCCGCGCCGACGACGCGCTGATCCTCGGCCACCGGCTGTCGGAATGGTGCGGCCATGCGCCCATGCTGGAAGAGGACATGGCGCTGGCCAATATGGGCCTCGACCTGCTCGGCCAGGCACGCGAGCTCTATTCGTACGCCGCGAAAGTCGAGGGCAGGGATAACGACGAGGACAAGTTCGCCTATCTGCGCGATGTCAGGCAGTACCGCAATCTCCTGCTGCTGGAGCAGCCGAACGGCGATTTTGCCCGCACCATGGTGCGGCAGTTTTTCTATGCGGCGTTCGCCGACCTCTATTGGCGGGTAATGATGCGCTCGACCGACGCGACACTGGCGGCGATCGCGGCGAAATCGGAAAAGGAAAGCGCCTATCATCTGCGCCATTCCTCGGAATGGATCGTCCGCCTCGGCGACGGCACCGAGGAAAGCCACCGCCGCGCGCAGGAGGCGATCGATCTGCTCTGGGCGTTCACCGGGGAAATGTTCGAAGTCGATGACAGCGAGCGCGGGCTGATCGATGCCGGAATCGCGGTCGATCCCGCGCCGTTGCGTGCGCAGTGGATGAAGAGGATCACGGGCGTCGTCGCCGAGGCGACGCTGACGTTGCCGAATAACGGCTGGATGCAGCAGGGCGGCCGCAGCGGGCGGCATAGCGAGCATCTCGGCCATCTCCTCAGCGAACTGCAATCGATGCCGCGGACCTTTCCGGGGGCGACATGGTAGCCGTTCTCGACGACAGCGATCTGCGCCGCCGCGCCTGGGAGGCGGCCTCGACCGTGGTCGATCCCGAGATTCCCGTGCTGACCATTGCCGATCTCGGCGTGCTGCGCGAGGTGGAAGTTCATGACAGCCGCGTCGAAGTCGCGATCACGCCGACATATTCCGGCTGTCCGGCCATGAACATGATCGCGCTGGAAATCGAACTGGCGCTGGAGCGTGCCGGGATCGGCCGGCCGACCGTCCGCACCGTGCTTTCGCCGGCCTGGACCACGGACTGGATGAGCGAGGAAGGCCGCAACAAGCTCAGGGAATACGGCATCGCGCCGCCGCAGGCGTCAGGCTCGCGCCGCGCGCTGTTCGGCGAGCAGCAGGTGGCCTGTCCGCAATGCGGCTCTGTGAATACCGAAGTGCTGTCCGAGTTCGGCTCGACCTCCTGCAAGGCGCTGTGGCGCTGCAAGAACTGCCGCGAACCCTTTGATTATTTCAAGTGTCATTGAGTCTGTGATCCATGACCGCTATTGCGAGCGAAGCGAAGTAATCCAGACTTGCTTTGCGGCACTATGGATTGTTTCGCTTCGCTCGCAATGACGGAGGAGGCAACTGATGTCCCACGCCCCGCGCTTTCACCGTCTGGCCGTCAACGATTTGCGCCGCGAAGCGGCGGATGCCATATCAATGACGTTCGCGATCCCGAAGGAATTAGAAGGCGACTACAGCTTTACACCGGGCCAATACCTCACCTTGCGCACCACCATGGACGGCGAGGAAGTGCGCCGCTCGTACTCGATCTGTTCCGGGCCCGACGACGGCGAACTGCGCATCGCGGTTAAGAAAGTCGACGGCGGCGCGTTTTCGAGCTGGGCCGCCGATGAGTTGAAATCCGGCGACGAGCTCGACGTGATGACGCCGACCGGGCGGTTCGGCATCGTGCACGCGCCTCAGGAGGCGAGGGTCTATGTCGGCTTCGCCGCCGGCAGCGGCATCACGCCGGTCCTGTCGATCGCCAAGGGCGTGCTGGCGCGTGAGCCGAACAGCCGCTTCTTCCTGTTCTACGGCAACCGCTCGACATCGAGCATGCTGTTCCTCGAAGAGCTCGAGGAATTGAAGGATCGCTTCCTGCAGCGGTTCTCGCTGTTCCATGTCCTATCAGGCGAAGAGCAGGATATTCCGATCCTGCATGGCCGGCTCGATGGCGAAAAGGTTCGCGTGCTGCTGCGCTCGCTGGTACCGGCCTCGCGGGTCGATCACGTTTTCATCTGCGGCCCCACCGGGATGAGCGAGGATATCGAGGCGACCTGCCGCGCCGTCGGCATCGCCGAGGACCGTATCCATGTCGAGCGCTTCGTCTCCGAATTCGGCGGCAAGCCGCGCCCGAAGAAGGTTATCGAAGCGTCCGCGCCACCCAAGGCGATGGCCGCGCTAATCATCGACGGCAAGCGCCGCGAGGTGCCTGTCGCTGACGAGGAGTCCATTCTGGATGCCGCGCTGCGCGCCGGTGTGGATTTGCCGTTCGCCTGCAAGGGCGGCATGTGCTCGACCTGCCGGGCCAAGCTGGTCGAGGGCGAGGCGCAGATGGAC
>CADEDX010000669.1 GCA_902826195.1 uncultured Bradyrhizobium sp.
TCGACCGCCTCCTGGTTTTCGACGGCGGCAATCCGCGCTTCGATATCGCCGACATCGCCACGGGCCGCCGCGGCATGCAGCCCGCCATAGGAGCGCAATTCCGCCTCGGTCGGAGCGACCTGCGCCGACGCGGGAAGCGCGGTCAGCAGCGCAACGATAAGAGCCGCGAGGAAGTGCATCGGGATGCTCCGGGCCACCGCCATGCACTTCAGACCGACCTTCATCCTCGTCCCTGAAGCGAAGGCTTACCGTCCGAAGATCGGACGCATCATTCCGCCGAACAACGCGCCGGGACCACCACCACCGCCAGCCTGACGGTAGTGGCGACCGCTGCCACTCGCGCGACGACGAGACGGACGAGCCACCGCCTCTTCACCGTCGCTTGCAGAAGCGACAGGGGTCGCAAGGATTTCTGACCGCAGCGCCTTGTGCTGCAGCGCGTTGAGATAGCCGCTCTTCGGATAGCCGCGAGCGGCCTGCCAGCGGGTGACGACTGCGCGGGTATTGGCGTCGAACTTGCCGCTGGCCTTCACATCGAAGCCAAGGCCGGTCAGGCGGCGCTGGACGTCGCGGCGCTGGTTGCGATCAAGTCCAAGCTGATCCTCGGTGACCTGGTTCGCGTCTTCCGTGAAGGTGGCGGGATCGATACCAACGCCGGTAGTGAGCGCCCGGGTCGTGGTTGATGGACCATCCTGCAGCGAAGCGATGCGGGCCAGCGCGATCGATTTGAAGGTGCCGTTCGGATAATTGGTGAGGTAGGCGTTAAGCTCTTCCGGCTTGTTAGTTTCCTTGATCGAGCGCCAGAATTCGAGTTCGGCGTCTGATGTGGATGATGTGGTCGCAACCACGGTGGGTTCTGACGCCTTGGCGGAAGACGTCGGGGCCTGATTGAGATAGACCGCGCCGGTCAGGTTGGTATGCCCCCAGGGCAGTTGCCCCTTGCTCGTCTCATCCTGGACCTGGGCGCGCACCTTGGTCATCGCCTGCTGGATCTCGACGCCGGGCGCGGTGAGATTCGCCATCAGCGCGCGGGTGAACGGACTGTTGGTGCCGGCCTCGCCATCGAGCGCCGTCTGTCCGGGGCCGGTGGCAAACGCGATCAACGTGCCCTCTCCGGATTTCATTTCTGCCAGGCCCGACTGCACGTTGACGCTGCGGGTTGCCTTGGCGGATCGAATCTTGGCAGCGAACGGATTGTCACGGCAGGCGTCAAGGAACACCAGCTTGACCTTGGCATCGCCCATCGTCTGCTCGAGCGTGAGGTCGACATTGATGGCCGCGCCGAGCTTGATGTCCATTTCGGACTTCAGGTCGGCATCGACAGGCAGCAGATAATTGGTACCGTTCACCGCGATGCCGTGCCCGGCATAGAAGAACAGCGCCACATCGGCACCTTCCGCCTTTCTGCCGAAGTCCAGCAGTTTTTCGGTCATCCGGTCGCGCGTAAGGTTCGCGCCTTCGACCACCTCGAAACCAACATTGCGCAGCAGCCTCGCCATCGATGTGGCGTCCGTCGCGGGATTGGGCAGCGCGGCCACATTTTTGTAGGCGCCGTTGCCGACCACAAACGCGACGCGCTTGTCGGCCTGCGCGGTAATCGTGCTGATGAGAAAGGTTGCGGCCGAAATTGCAGCGATCATGAAGCGCATAATCATTTCTCCCCAAATTTAAAATCAATGGAGCGAGTGTGATCTGGGGCACATGCCGGAACAGTGATCTAGATCACATACGTAAAAGGAGTTATTTAAACAGAAGCAGAATGCATCAAACCAAGCCACCCCGCCACCGTTACGGATCCGGGCGATTATCTGACCGACGGAGTATTTCAGGAAGTCTTCAACGTGGGGCGGCGGCTATTACGACGGTTTGCTTGCCAGCGGATCAGCTTCCGCTCTGAGGATGCCTCGGGACTATGAGCGGATTGTCTGCTTCATCCGCCACCGGCAGCGACTCAGCAAGCGAAACGCGCGACGGTTACCCCGCCGTTTCCCCCCGAGAGTCAATCACGTTCCCAAATTGGTCCTGGATATCGATGCAAGCTGTTGAAAGGCTTGATGGCGCACCAGGTCAGGTAATGCCCCTGGTTTTTACGTAGTCCAACATTGTCTGATCTTTAATTCAAATGCGTCGAACTGATCAAAGCATATGTTCGAACGGTCACGATGATGCCGCGCAGGATCGCAACCGACGGCCGCACGCATGACAATTCGATAGGGCGGCTGCCTCTCGGGAGCGATCGAACTCCGGCGATGGGCAGATTCAACGGACAGTTGGCCTGCTTGCGATCATCAAAAAGACGGGCGTGGAAGAGCGAGATGGACGCATGATCGCGTTGGTAGAACAGCCGCTGCTGGATGAGCATCCAGCCCAAGCAGGCGAGCCATTGCCCTTGCTTTCTGTGATACTCCGGAAAGAGTCCGCGCAGCTCCACCGCCGAATTGAGGGCACACTGCGGTTGCCAGACGCCATCCGCGATGCCACGGGCTATCGGGCCTGGCTGTGCCGCTACCTCGGATTCTACGCGCCGCTCGAATGTCTGTTCCGCGAATTCGAGGATTGGAAGTCATTGGGGATCGAGCCGTGCCTGCACGCCCAATCCGGCTGCCTCGATGACGATCTCGCCGCGCTGGCGGTCAATCGAACGACGATTCCGTATGCCGCGCCGGATTTGCTACCGGAATTGCCGACATTGTCGCACGCGCTCGGCTCCCTTTATGTCGTCGAGGGTTCAAAGCTCGGCGGCCGGGCGATCCTGCGTCATCTGGAGCGACGGATGGGATCGGAGATCGCCGGAGCGACGCGTTTTTTCTGCGGCAACACTGCCGGACCAACCTGGCAATCCTTCCGCGCAACGCTCGATGGTTTTGGATTCAGGCACCCCCAGCTTTGTGCCGACGTCGTGATGGGGGCAGAGCGCACCTTCATCAGTTTGGAGAAATGGTTCGGGACCTTCTGCGCCGACGAGCAGGTCCGCCATGAGCGCCCCTGAATTGAACGCGACAGACGCCGTCCAGCGCGATAACCAGTCGCCCTGCGAACGGGAGCAGATCCATATTCCCGGCGCGATCCAGCCGCATGGCGCGATGATCGCGGCGCTGGCCGACGGCTTGTTGGTGACGCATGCCAGCGCCAATCTCGAATCCATGATCGGCCGATCGGCGACGAGCGTCCTCGGGATGCCGCTTGAGGACATCATCGGCGTCGCCGCGTGCCGCGCCCTGCAGGACCAGAGGATCAACGGACCATTTCCGGTTCGCAAGGGGCAGATCATGCCGGGACCGGCTGGGATCAGCCTGCATCTGCTGGCCCACGCTTCGGGCCGTCACATTTGCATCGATATCGAGCGCACGACGCTCGATCGTCGTCGCGACTCGCCATTCGCGAAGGTTCAATCCGTGCTGGACACGTTCCATCACGCGTCGACGACGCTCGAGCTTTGCAAATTCGCGGTGGACGGCCTGAAGGCGATCGGGGGCTATGAACGCGTGATGGCTTACCGCTTCGCCGCGGATGGCCACGGGGAAGTCGTCGCCGAAGCTCGGGAAGCCGGGCTCGAGCCCTT
>CADEDX010000670.1 GCA_902826195.1 uncultured Bradyrhizobium sp.
TGAAGACGCGGCCGACGCGCGCGGACGGCGAGGGCAGCCTGCAGGTGCAGCTCGACCCGACCCTGAAGATCGAGGGCGCGAAGGTGTTCGCGATCTACGGCAAGGGCGGCATCGGCAAGAGCACGACGTCGTCGAACCTGTCGGTGGCGTTCTCGATGCTGGGCAAGCGCGTGCTGCAGATCGGCTGCGATCCCAAGCACGACTCGACCTTCACGCTGACCAAGCGTCTGGTCCCGACCGTCATCGACGTACTGGAATCGGTGAACTTCCATGCCGAGGAATTGCGGCCGGAAGATTTCGTGTTCGAGGGTTACAACGGCGTGATGTGCCTTGAAGCCGGAGGCCCGCCGGCGGGGACAGGTTGTGGCGGCTACGTGGTCGGCCAGACCGTGAAGCTGCTGAAGGAGCATCATCTGCTCGAGGATACCGATGTGGTGATCTTCGATGTCCTCGGCGACGTCGTTTGTGGCGGCTTCGCAGCCCCGTTGCAGCATTCCGACCGCGCCTTGATCGTCGCGGCCAATGATTTCGACTCGATATTTGCGATGAACCGCATCGTCGCGGCGATCGAAGCCAAGTCGAAGAATTACGGTGTACGCCTTGGCGGCGTGATCGCCAACCGCAGCAAGGACACCGACCAGATCGATCGCTACAGCGAGCAGGCCGGCCTGAAGCGGGTGGCGCACTTCCCGGACCTCGACGTCATCCGCAAGAGCCGCCTGAAGAAATCAACGCTGTTCGAAATGGACGAGACGCCGGAGTTGAAAGCCGTCACGGACGAATACATGCGGCTCGCCGCCGAGCTCTGGGCCGGAACGATCGAGCCCTTGCCCGGAAAGTCGCTGAAGGATCGCGAAATCTTCGATCTGTTGGGGTTCGACTGATGTCTATCGCAACCTATCTCGAACGGCGCGGCGAGCTTAAGACCTATTTCGACCGTACGGCGGTCGATGCCTGGGCCAGGCTAACCTCGGACGCGCCGGTCGGCCGCATCAGGGCCACGGTCCGCGCCGGGCGCGACGAGATGCGCAACACGCTGCTGTCCTGGCTGCCCCAGAACATGCGTGGGGCGCGGTTGCTCGATGCCGGATGCGGCACCGGCGCGCTTTCGATCGAAGCGGCGCGGCGCGGTGCGTGCGTGGTCGCGATCGACCTGTCGCCGACGCTGGTTTCGGTCGCACGCGAGCGCCTTCCGTCGGATCTGGATGCCTCAGCGATCGAGTTCAAGTCCGGCGACATGCTCGACCCAAAGTTGGGAAAATTCGATTTCGTGGTGGCGATGGACTCGCTGATCCATTACCGGCCGGCGGATACCTGCCGGATCATGGCTGATCTGGCCGCGCGCACCAATGATGCGCTGCTGATGACGTTCGCCCCGAAGACGCCGGCCCTGGCCGTGATGCACGCCGTCGGCCGGCTTTTTCCGCGCGGCGACCGTGCGCCCGCGATCGAGCCGGTAGCCGAACAGAAATTGCGGCGGCTGCTGATGGCAGATGAGGGGCTGGAGCGCTGGCGGATCGGCCGCAGTTACCGTGTCGCCAGTGGTTTCTACAAGTCGCAGGCATTGGAGATGATTCCCCGATGACCCGGATTTCGACGACATTGGCAAAGGGCTGGATGCGCCTTGGAACGCGCTTCCTTCCTTTTGCGGACGCTGCCACCGAAGAGCTGCCGCTCGGAAGGTTGCTGCGGCTGTCGCTGTTCCAGGTCTCGACCGGCATCTCCATCGTGCTGCTGAACGGTACGCTCAACCGCGTGATGATCGTCGAACTCGGCGTCTCGACCTTGCTGGTTTCGCTGATGGTGTCGATCCCGCTGGTGTTCGCGCCGTTCCGCGTGCTGATCGGATTCAAGTCCGACAATCATCGCTCGGTGCTGGGCTGGCGGCGCGTCCCTTATATCTGGATGGGAACGCTGCTGCAGTTCGGCGGCTTCGCCATCCTGCCGTTCGCGCTGCTGGTATTGTCCGGCACCGGTGAATATCCGGCCGTCTACGGCCAATTCGGCGCGGCGCTGGCGTTCCTGCTGGTCGGCGCGGGCATGCATACGACCCAGACCGCCGGTCTGGCGCTCGCAACCGATATTGCGCCCGAAGATGCGCGGCCGCGCGTGGTCGCCTTCCTCTATGTGATGCTGTTGATCGGAATGGTCGGCAGTGCGCTGATCTTCAGCGAGCTGCTGCGCAATTTCGACGAAATCCGTCTGATACAGATCATCCAGGGCGTGGCCGTCACGCAGATGCTGCTCAACATTGCAGCGCTGTGGAAACAGGAGGCGCGCAATCCCTCACTGACCTCCGCGGCGCGCGAGCGGCCGCAGTTCCAGCAATCCTGGGCCAAATTCCGCAAATCCGGCGGATCGGTTCGTGTCCTTGTCGCGCTGGCGTTGGGTACCTCGGCGTTCTCGATGCAGGATATTCTGCTGGAGCCGTATGGCGCCGAAATCCTGAACCTCAGCGTCGGCCAGACCACCGCACTCACCGCCTTCTTTGCGCTCGGCACGCTGGCAGGGTTCGCGCTGGCGGCAAGGACGCTCGGACGCAACGCCGATCCTTATCGGATTGCGGGCTTTGGCGCAGTCGCCGGCATCTTCGCTTTCGCAGCAGTCATTTTCGCGGCGCCCTTGAGCTCTGTGCTGCTGTTCCGGATCGGCACCGGCCTGATCGGTTTCGGCGGCGGGCTGTTCGCGGCGGGGACGCTGACCGCGGCGATGGCGCTGGCGCGCGACGGCGAGAGTGGATTGGCGCTTGGCACATGGGGCGCCGTGCAGGCGACCGCGGCCGGCGGAGGGATTGCGCTGGGCGGCGGCATACGAGACGCGGTGTCGTCGCTGGCGTCGAGCGGCGCGCTCGGCCGTGCGCTGACCGATCCATCGACGGGATACAGCGTCGTCTACCACATCGAAATTGCTCTGCTGTTCGCCACGCTGGTTGCGATCGGCCCGCTCGTGCGCACGGCACGAACGCGCTTTCCGCAACCGTCAACAAAGTTCGGTCTCGCTGAATTTCCTAGTTAGCTAGCTAGAGGGAGGTTTCTCATGCAATCCGGCGCCTATCTGGACCTGGCACAGGTCACGCTCTACGTCTTCTGGATCTTCTTTGCCGGCCTGATCTTCTACCTTCGCCGCGAAGACAAGCGCGAAGGCTACCCGCTCGACACCGGAAGCGGCGGCGGCGTGGCTCACGGCTTCCCGAGGATGCCCGAGCCAAAGAACTACCTGCTGCGGACCGGTCACATCGCGACGCTCCCGAACCACAAGAACGACCGCCGCGACGTGGCCTTGGCGCCGATCGCGGTGTGGCCTGGCGCGCCGGCGGAGCCCACCGGCAATCCAATGCTCGACGGCGTTGGGCCCGGCTCCTATGCCGACCGCGAGGACATTCCCGAACTCACCATGGAAGACATCCCCTGCATCGTTCCGCTGCGGTTGGCCGAAGGCACGTATCTGGAACCGCGCGATCCCGATCCGCGTGGCATGAACGTGCTTGGTGCGGACAGTGAGGTGGGCGGGGTGGTCACCGACGTCTGGGTCGACCGCGCAGAGGCCCTGATTCGCTA
>CADEDX010000671.1 GCA_902826195.1 uncultured Bradyrhizobium sp.
GAAGCCATTCCCCCGATCACATTTGATTCAACTCAGTTGCCGGATGCTCTAGTCCGGTGCCCCCTCACCCGGATCGCAAGGGCGATCCGACCTCTCCCCGCAGGCGGGGCGAGGTAAGAAACGGCCGTCACGCTCTCACACGCCTTCTTCATTGAACTTGTCGGCAATCAGCGCTGCGATGGCGTCGACCACTTGCTGCGCCTCAGGCCCGATCGCGGACACCGTCACTGTGGTCCCCGGTCCCGCCGCCAGCATCATCAGCCCCATGATAGAGGTGCCGCCAACGGTCTCGCCGCCGCGCGTCACCCAGACCTCGGCGCTGAACTTCTCGACCAGCTGGACGAATTTCGCCGAGGCCCGCGCATGCAGGCCGCGCTTGTTGATGATCAGCAGCTCCCGTGAAACGGCGCCTGCCGGCACGCTCGGCCCGACTTCCTTTTCGGGCTCGGCGTCGTCGCTCATTTGCCGGCGAGGACGCGACTGGCGATGGTCACGTATTTGCGACCAGCTTCCTGCGCCATCGCGATGGCGTCGGGAAGCGAACGCTCCTCGCGCACCTTGGCAAGCTTAACCAGCATGGGAAGATTAATGCCTGCGAGCACTTCCACTTTGGGGCGGCTCATGCAGGAAATCGCAAGGTTGGAAGGTGTGCCGCCGAACATGTCGGTAAGAATGGCGACACCATCGCCGCTGTCAACGCGATTCACCGCTTCGATGATATCGCTGCGACAGAGATCGGAGTCGTCTTCGGCTCCAATCGTGATGGCTTCAATTTGTTTCTGCGGACCCATTACATGTTCGAGCGCCGCCTTGAACTCGTCGGCAAGGCGCCCATGGGTCACAAGCACTAGACCAATCATCGGAAACTCCTCGCGGGTGCTTTTTGGTGCACCGCACGAACGCGCCACTTTGACCATCCAGAGGCCCCGCGCAAGAGGGCATCTCGGCTATTGTTCCAGTACTTGGCGGTAAACAGTGAGGCCTGTGCCGGTTTAATCAGTGGCGATATTGGGGCTTATATGGTTACCAAATCTCTTCCCACAATCATCCGAAGGTTGGAGAGCGCCCGAACTCGCAGTTGTTATCAATGCCGCTGCAATCAGGGGGAGGGGCGCATAACCATTCCCTATAGGGATTCGCGGTATCATAACACCATTTAAGTGGATTGAGAGTGCTTCCGGCGGCGGGAGCCGCTCGGCATCGGGGGCTGCAAGGTCCGCAATCAAGCCGACGATGGCCTCCTCAACAAAGTCGCAATGCCTAATGCCGAGGCCTCGAACCTCGATCAGGCCGGCCAGTTCCGGCACCGGGCGGACGCGCAATTCTCCAGCAACTGTGTCGAGATGGACACGGTCATCGCCGACCAAAACGGCCTGCGGAAGCTGTCCGGCGCGTCCGGCGAGAATCAGGTCGAGGGCCAACCGCGACTTCCCGGCGCCCGAAGGGCCGCGGATAAGGACGGCGCGCGCTCCCACCCGCACGGCGGACGCGTGCACGCTCGCTCCCTGCGTCATCATGGCGCGGGAAGCCGTACCACAAAGCGCGCGCCAACCACGGTCGGCTTGCCGTCGGCATCGGCCGGGCCGTGGCGGTTCTCCGCCCAGATCCGTCCGTTATGCGCCTCGATGATCTGCTTGGAGATCGACAGCCCGAGTCCCGAGTTCTGGCCAAAGCCCTGGTGCGGCCGGTCGGTGTAGAAGCGCTCGAAGATGCGTTCCAGCGCGTCCTCGCCGATCCCGGGCCCGTCATCATCGACGACGATCTCGATTTCCGAGCGCACGCGGCGGCAGGCGACGCGCACCTTGCCGCCCGGCGCAGAGAACGATTGCGCGTTGGACAGCAGGTTGGAGATCACCTGCCCGAGCCGGGAATCATGGCCCGGCACCGAGAACGTGTCGGTGGCGCCGCGGCCCTCGAAACGCGCCTCGACCGCGACATCGTGGCCCAGCCGGGTCTCGTTGGCGACCGAGGTCAGCGTCGTCAGCAGCCGCCGCAGATCGACCGGCGCCATGTCCTGTCGCTGCAGTTCGGCATCGAGGCGGCTGGCGTCGGAGATGTCCGAGATCAGGCGATCGAGCCGCTTGACGTCGTGTTCGATCACCTCGAGCAGGCGGGCGCGGCTGGTGTCGTTGCGCGCCAGCGGCAGCGTCTCCACCGCCGACCGCAGCGAGGTCAGCGGGTTCTTCAGTTCATGGGCGACGTCGGCGGCGAACATCTCGATCGCCTCGATCCGGCTATAGAGTGCATTCGTCATGTCGCGCAGCGCGCCGGAGAGATGGCCGATCTCGTCGCGGCGGCGGGTGAAATCGGGAATCTCGACGCGGGTCTGGATGCGGCGGCGGACACGCTCGGCGCCGTCGGCGAGCCGCCGCACCGGACCCGCGATCGTGCTCGCCAGCAGCAGCGACAGCACGATCATGACGGCGGAGGCGACGCCGCCGACTTTCAGGATCGCGAGCCGCTCGGCGGTCACCATCTGGTCGATGTCGTCGCCCTGCGTCGACAGCATCAGTGCGCCGTGCACGGCGCGGAAGCGCTGCACGGGGACTGCGACCGAGACGATCACCTCGCCGCGGTCGTTGACCCGCACCACGCTGCTTTTTACGCCGTCGAGCGCATGGACGATTTCCTGGTAGCCCTTGCCGTTCTCGGGGCCGAGTTCGCGATAGAGCGGCAGGTCGCCGCGGTTGAGCCAGGTGCGGATCGAGATCGTGGCGCGCTCGACGAAGCCCGGCTTCTCCGTCGAGGGCGGCGGCAGTTCGAAACGCAGCACGTCGCCGCGGCCATAGAGGCTGCGGCTGTCGAGGATCATGCCGCCGTCGCCGCCATAGATGCGGGCCCGCGTCTTGGTCGGTGAGATCAGCCGCCGCAGCACCGGCGCGACGCGCTCCGGATTGATCGGAAAATCCAGCCCTGAGGATTCATCCGGCGCGCCGTAGCTCTCGCCGGGCTTGAGATCGAGCAGGCGGTCCGGATCGATGGTGATGGTGTTGGTTTCGACGGTGGCGGAGGCGGCGATCGCGCCGGCGATGATCTCCGCCTGCACCAGAAGGCTCTGCGCGCGCGCGTCGATCAGGCCGGCGCGGAACTGAGAGAGGTAGAGAATGCTCGCCACCAGGGCGACGAGGCCCGCCAGGTTGAGCGAGACGATGCGGCGCGTGAGACTGGAGAACGAAAGCGCGAAGAAGAATTGCCCGGCCCGGCGCAACCAGCCGAGCGGCCGCCGCCAGCCGCGTTCGCCGGCATTCTCCTCGGCCACGCGATCCCGTTCGGGGAGCTCCGAAGCATCCTCGCGGTTCAGCGTTGAATCGGGCTGCGTTCGATCTAGCAATGGTCGAGCTACCGGTAGTGATGCGCCGCTGTGTAACTCTACGCTTTCTACGCTGAACGGGCGGATGTGTCAGTCGGCACTTCCGCCCACCAAACGCAGGTCAGGCTTCCTTGAAACGATAGCCGACGCCGTACAACGTCTCGATCATCTCGAAATCGTCGTCGACCACCTTGAACTTCTTGCGCAGCCGCTTGATGTGGCTGTCGATGGTGCGGTCGTCGACATA
>CADEDX010000672.1 GCA_902826195.1 uncultured Bradyrhizobium sp.
CGCTGTTCGTCACCTCATGGGTAATGATCAGGTGATGATCGGTATCCACAGCGACATGCACGTTGTCACGAGCACGATCGAGGGCCGATCGATTCGTAGTTCTGGGAGGTCCCTGGCAGGCTGCACGACGACGAAGCCCAAACGCGACCACGTACCCACCCTGCCCGGCGCAGAGGACCAAATTCCAGTTCGCGACCTTATGGTTCCACAGCCCAGCCCTATGTAACCGGATGCGGCAAGGACCAAACATGCTCAGGCAAATCACCACGGACGAAAAAGTGCTGGACCGATCCGCGGAAATCGCCTCCGCCATCCGGTCGCCAAGTGTCTCCCGCAGTTAGCTTAAGTTTTCTACCCACCGGCGTGGGTTTGAGTCGATGATGTTCAATACGCTCAGATTGACAAGAAAAATGACGTAAGCGTCTGAACTACGAATCTTCCGAAAGCAGCTCTCGGTCACTGGAAAATGATGATATCTTCGGAGAGACCTCTATAGGCACGCAGTCGCGTCTCTTTGAAAATGGGGCGGGGCCGCCCGTAGGGACAAGCGACCCCTGATCGCGCGATAAGCAGGCGGGTACATTTGGCCATCCGCGCGACTGGAGCAACGCTAATTGCCTGGTCGTTAGTTGACGCTTCATTAACTTGGGACAAGCCCAGCGATTCGACCGCCATTAAGCGCCCCCTGTTAAAATTGACCGCGAGCTTGAGCGTCGATTCGGGGAACTTGTGAATTGAGTAAAGCTTGCCGGCCTTTGATCATATGAGCTACGGGACCCGGTGGACATTTCGTGCCGACAATACCGAAGCTATCGTCACCGATATGGACGGCTTGCCCGTCGATATAGCTGACCTTGAGCAAGGCGCGGCCGACAATGACTACTAGCTGGAATCCATGACCCTGCTGTACCCGAGTTGCCTGCGGTTCTTGATCGGATGAGGCGACAATCCGTCGCAAATGGCCCGACTGGCGATGAGCAGATCCTCGACTAGAGGCTGCTCAGCGGAAATAGCCGATAGCCATGCTCCATCATCCACTTGGCACGGTGCAGGTGGTTCTCGAAGGCTTGTTAAGCGCGGCTCGCATCCACGTCATGATCGATGTGCAGGATGATGCGAGATAAGATAGTTCGCGCCGGTCGGCTACGTCGCGATCCGCATTAATCAGACGTAACTAGATAACGAGAGGCTTCATGTCGTAGTCAGTGAGCGCTGGCCCGGTGGCGCTTCGTGGGCGCAAGGTAGATCGAGCCGGATACCCATATTGGCGGCCTTGAACGTCAGGAGATACAGGCTGCCGGAGATTTTTGTCAGGGTGGTAATCGTGGCCGTCCGCTATCGAGGCCAAAGCAGCGACGCCGCACCTACGCTGCTGGAGCAATCAGTCAGAACGCGTTTAGTATTTCCTCGACGCTCTTCTTATTTTCGTCGAGGTCAGTGCCTTCCTCGATTAGCACTTCCAGCAGGGCGCGCAGCGTCCCAACAATCAGCAGATAAGAAGTCATCTCAGAGGCTCGCATCAGTGCCGTCATTTGTTCGCGAAAACGCCGTTCCTGTGCCTTTTCTAGTTGCATCTCTTTATGGAAACGCTCAGTTTCGGCCCGGATTTTTGCGGCATTCAAATCGATTACACCGGGGCTCATCTCGTCAGGAGTCATGATTTTCACGTCGCGTTCGCGACGCGGGTCGGCCCTCAGCTTTGCGAAAATTTCATCGAGCTTGCTGCGGTCAGCTTCGGCAATTAGCAAGATAGCGTCAGCGTGGGAGTAGCCTTCGTTGATCAGGATCTTGTAGAGAGCGCGGTCCCGCTCTTCGATCGGTTCGTCTGCCATGGCACCACCTCATCAAGCCGGCGGATCGTCAGGCAGGAACATCTCGATCCGACGCGAATTCTGCCAGAGTTCGATCGCGTGCTCGTCCACCATCTGCTTTGCGACGCGCTTGGCTTCCTCGTCATCATTGCAGACGATGTCAACGCGCCCTGTTATAGCGCCGTCGCTGCCGATAAAGTAGACGCGATACTCCGCCATCGGTGTCGTGCATTCGAGGTAGTAGAACTAAGCCACCCGATCATATTGCAACAGCTTCCGCTGCTCTGCACGGACCACCATAGCGTCTCGTGCATTTCCGGAAGGCAATTGAATCGATTCCTCGCGAAGTTTCGTTGCCTGTTCGAGCAAACAATACTTCAGGGACTTCTCTTGCTCAATTTGTCGTCTCTTCAACACGCACCTCGTCGAAGGCTGGTTCGGCACACGTCCACCGGTAATATGATAAAATGACTTGGACTGAATCGGCTACTCAAGGAATGCAATTTTGACACCAGTGCCAGAATGTCGCTCCTGGCTGGTGTGGCTATCCGGTATCCTGCTTCACCGTCGAGATAATGTAGATCGGCCAAACAATGCGAAAAGCAGCGAAGTCGCTAAAACGCTTTGCAATCGTTGATACGCATGATGAAGAGATCATGCGGCACGTTATGTTAACCCGATATGGTGCTAAGCGATTTGAGCGATTATCCAATCGCTCGCCGTTTCTTGCTCGGTCGGCGACCGCGAGTTTAGGATCAGCCTCGCTAGTCTACTGTGCGTACGGCGCTCCCGCGCTGGCTGAATTTCCCGACGCAGACTTCGTTCGACTGCAATTGGCATTTTCGGGCGTCGCGCGCACCACCACTTCCGGTAAATCTATCGAAGTTAGTGCCGAGCACACTTGTGTCACGCCAGCGGGCCGTCCCTGCAAAATTGAGTTTACGTCAGGTTATCAGCAAATACTCTTACGCATGGACCAGGCTGCAATGGAGCGAAAGCTCATTGCTTTACTGGGTGCCAAGCCGCGTCGTCGTCTCGAATTTCACCCCACACTCGGTGGAGACACTCCAAAAATTGGCCAACTGAAGAATCTGATACGTTTTGTGGCGGGTGAACTCTCTACTTCATCCGAACAACACCCTGGCTTGCTCCTGCAGGAATTCGAAGAGGCGATGATAGTCGCCTTTCTTATCTCAATACCGAATTCAATCAGTGACATCTTGGAGCGACGACCCCACGAGGGCACCAACTCGCATGTCCGCCGTGTAGAAGAGTATATCGATGCTCATTGGAACCTCCCGATCTCAGTGGAACGACTAGCCGACGTTACCGGGATCGGCGTGCGAACTATCTTCGCCTCATTTAAACGTCATCGTGGCTACACGCCGCAGGCGTATTTGAAAATTGTGCGGCTGAGGAAAGCCAGAGAGTTTCTTCGATCCCCTAGCGCAAATGTGACGGTGGCCAACGTGGCGTTACGATGTGGTTTCTCAAATCTTGGACATTTTGCAAGTGACTACCGGAAAGCGTTTGGTGAGGTTCCATCGGTTACCTTGGAGCGAGCCGCCCGCCTCAGATAGCCCAGCCTCTTTCTTCATAGCAATGTCAGCTGGACGCCAGTTTTCAGCCCCAGCTGGCCTCAATGAAATCCCTTAGGTCGTCCGAAGCCTGCCGGCTTCGGCGAGCAGACTGAGGTTCCAACGTTACGCTGGCGACTCGTCCTTCTTCT
>CADEDX010000673.1 GCA_902826195.1 uncultured Bradyrhizobium sp.
ATCGTTGGGACCAAGCCGTTGATGGCCGCGATCGCGGCCTGAGGCCGAACGGTCCGACCTTCTCTCCGGCTTCCCCGGAATGGGGTTTCTACACGGCAAAGACCCGCAACGGACTTCCCGGCAGGCGGGCTCACAAGCCCGTCGCAACAAACCAAAGGCTTGCTAGCGGGTATGCTACGGCGGAAGTTTCTCGTCAGCTCATTGAAATAATAACCCTTGCCGAGTTTGATCGAACTCGGCAATTAAGAGGCGGTACGAAGCGAACGGCGGGGGAAGGGCGATGGGCAGCGCGCGACCTTTTATGGCAGCAATAGGCATCTCGCTCTTCATTGCCGCAGGGTTTCCGGCCCGCCAGACCACGGCACAGCAGGCCACTGCGTCGACGGCGGAAACACTTGCCAAGCTCTCTGCGACGATCGCCGGGCAATACCCGTCGGCCAGGGCGCTGGTGCTGGCGCGCGGCAACTGCATCCTTCATGAATACTACGCCTACAATTCGCCCGATGGGCAATCGCCGGTTTATTCGGTGACGAAGAGCGTGTTGTCCATTCTCGTCGGCATTGCCATCGACAAGGGCCTGTTGCGACTGGACCAGAAGTTACCTGAACTGGTTGCCGAAGCGAGAGAGGGGACCATTGATCCGCGCGCGGCCGATATCACGTTGCGCGATCTCTTGACGATGTCGTCGGGCTTCGCTCCGGACGAGAGGGTCGAGGTGCCGGGCGTCTGGAATTCCAGCGTCTGGACGATCAGGCGCACCGTCAAGCACCCGCCGGGTACGCATTTTTACTACGACAATCAGGGGACCAATCTGATCGCGATCATCCTGAGGCGGGCGGTCGGCGGCAACATTGCAGAGTTTGCCAAAAACGAACTCTTCGCGCCGCTTGAAATCGATCGCTACTACTGGGCTGTCGATTGGGATGGAAACCTGCCCGGATATAGCGGACTACGATTGACCGGCAGGGACATGGCGAAGATCGGCCTGCTTTATCTTCAGCAAGGCCGGTGGCGGGAGCGCCAGGTTGTATCGGAGGCCTACGTCCTCGATTCCACGCACAAGCACAGCGACGGCGGTGAGCCGGCCAATGCCGGTTACGGATACCTGTGGTGGACAAAGCCGATACGCGACGGGTCGCCGGCCTATTTTGCTGCCGGCTGGCAGAGCCAGCTCATTTTGAACCTTCCGGACCGCAACATCGTGATGGCGTTGGCATCCGCCTCCTCCCTTCCCGGAGGAGTGGCGAAGTTTGTCAACGAGGTTGTGTTACCCGCCGAAGCGGCACTGCCGGCGGGAGCAACTTGCGTCGCGCGCTTGGATCAGTGACGGGAGGAGCAGCGCTCAAGATCGTGAATTCCGTTGATGGCATGTCTGCAGTTGGCCGATTGTGTTGAAAAAGTTGGTTGAGAAGAGCTGCGAAGCGTGATTCCGTTATGGTTACGCAATTATCGGCGAGGTCGATCCATGATGGGCCGTCTGAAGAGTGACCAAGGTCAACTGTTCTACGCGTTTCGTCTTGGCGATGCCGTTCCTGAAGATCACATGGTGCCGAAGATCGACGCTGCTCTCGATCTGTCCTGGCTCCGCAGCGAACTTGCACCCCATTATTCGTCCATGGGTCGCCCGTCGATTGATCCGGAACTGATGATCCGGATGTTGGTCGTAGGTTATGCCTTTGCGATCGATTGATCAGTCGTGAAGTGCAGGTGAACCTCGCCTATCGCTGGTTCTGCAAGCTCGGTATCGAGGATGCTGTGCCGGATCATTCGGCGTTCTCGCGTGCTCGGAACGAGCGCTTTCGTGAAGGCGATGTTTTCCGCCGGATGTTCGAACGAGTCGTCGAGGCGTGCATTGCATTGCGGCTGGTTTGGTTGGTGGCGAAGGCTTCGCCGTCGATGCGAGCTTGATCCAAGCCGATGCCAATAAGAAACGCTCAGTCGCTGGTCAGCATTGGCACAGGGATCGTGATCCAGCGAGGTCCAGCCGTGCGGTAAAGGAGTATCTGGCGACCCTCGACGATACGTCCTGGGGTGCCGCCAGCGAGGTCGTTCCGAAGTTCGTTTCACCTTCCGATCCCGCGGCCCAGTGGACTGGCGCGCATAAGGGACCGGCATTGTTTGCTTACTCCGACAACTATCTGATCGACGTGAAGTTCGGCGTCATCGTTGATGTCGAGGTATCCCGGGCTATTCGGCCGAGGTCGGCGCAGCAAAGACCATGATTGAGCGGACCGAAGAGCGCTTTGGTCTCAAGCCAGAGCGGCTCGTCGCAGATACCGCTTATGGGGCAGCTCCAATGCTGAACTGGCTGGTCGAGGAGAAAGGCATCGCACCACATATCCCTGTGTTCGATAAATCGAAGCGGGGTGATGGCACCTTCTCGCGCAGCGACTTTCGATATGACGCGACCGATAACGTCTACCATTGCCCGGGTGGAAAGCGACTTGGGACGAGCGGCACCGTGCACGAGGGCAAGACGCTGCTGTATCGCGCAAGCAAGCTCGACTGCGACGTTTGCCCACTCAAGCCGCAATGCTGCCCAAAGGAACCATCGCGCAAGATCCCGCGCGATATCCATGAACATGCCCGCGACGTTGCACGGTCGTTCGCTGGCACCGAGGGCTTCGAGCAGTCGCGGCGCGAGCGCAAGAAGATCGAGATGCGGTTTGCGCACTTGAAGCGCATCCTGAAGCTCGGTCGGCTTCGACTGCGTGGTCCAGGGGGTGCTCAGGACGAATTTGTTCTGGCCGCCATTGCTCAAAACCTGCGGCGGCTCGCATCGCTGGTTGCGCGACCGCCACCCCCTCAGGCTCTGTGTCTTGCGTAGCGTAAGGGGTGCGTAGAGCGTCAGGGTCGGGGACCCCCCCCCGTCGCCCCAAGCGAATGGTCAAACGACATCATCGGTCATTGGCGACTTTTGCAACAAAATCGGCCCGAAGCTGACGCGCGGAGCCGATCGATTGATATCCGTTGATCGGGCCAAAGCGGAAGTGCTCGAACGAGGCCGTTAGAGTAGCTTTGACCCATACCAGAAATCGGCCTCCTGACGGCCGCGCGTCTGGTCATTCCAAAATTAGCGGTGGTCGTAGATGTCGACGCCATCGGGCGGATCTTCTGGTCGTTTGACGTGTGCGACCAATGCAGTGTGCGCCGCCAAAACGTTGCCTGCTGTTTCTCAAACACATACCTGAACTCCTTTGGGCCATGCTAAAATCGATGCATTCAGCGCTTGTGGAGTTACAAAAATGCCGATCAAGCCGCCCTTCGCTACAGAAATGGATCTCGCGCGTGGTCGCCAGATCGTGAGCTCGTTGACGCCGCTCCAGCGGCTTTCCAGCGACGACGCTGAGCTGGTCGCGAGGGCAATCGCCCTAATCCGCGCAGAGGGTCGCAAACAGGGTATCGAACTGTCGCAGGTTGCCGTGGATGCATAAGCCCCCGTCTTGCTTCGACAGGCCTCTTCCGCTCGCGCGCGGCCAAGACGTTCAGTCTTCCGAGCGCAGCCCCGCTTCGATGCGCTGGATCAGCCGCTCCCGCA
>CADEDX010000674.1 GCA_902826195.1 uncultured Bradyrhizobium sp.
CACCATCGGGATCAGGATGCCGCCGAGCGCTCCGGCCACCAGGTTGCAGATGATGGCCAGGCCGATCACGACGCCAAGACCGGGGATCTTGAACCAGGCATACGCGGCGACACCGGTGATCACGGCAAACGCAAGCCCGTTGACGAGGCCGACCATCGCCTCGCGCATCACGACGCGATACGCATTGTTGGAGCCGAGTTCACGCGTCGCCAGCGCCCGCACCGCCACCGTCATGGTCTGGGTCGCAGCGTTGCCGCCCTGGCTGGCCACGATCGGCGCCAGCACCGCCAGCGCCACCATCTGCTCGAGCTGGCCCTCGAACAGGCCGAGCACGGAGGATGCGAGAAACGCGGTCGCCAGATTGACCAGCAGCCAGTTGAAGCGGGCGCGCGCGATGGTCCAGACGCTGTCGGACAGTTCTTCGTCGCTGGTGACGCCGCCGAGCGCTTTCAGGTCCTCGTCGGCCTCTTCCTCGATGACGTCGACGACGTCGTCGATGGTGATGACGCCGACCAGCCGGTTGGTGGTGTCGACCACGGGCGCCGCAACCAGATTGTACTTGCCGAACATCCGCGCGACCTCTTCCTGGTCGTCCAGCACGGAAACGCGTCGGCGGTCTTCCTCGATCAGGTCGACGAGCGGCACCGGCCGGCGCGCCCGCAGCAGGGTGTCGAGCGACACCGCGCCCTGCCAGCGCTTTTCGGAATCCACCGCGTAGATCTCGTAGAATCGGTCCGGCAGATCGGGGGTGTCGCGCATGTAGTCGATCGCCTGCCCCACGGTCCAGTCCGGCGGCACCGCGATGAACTCCGACTGCATCCTTCGGCCAGCGGAGTTTTCCGGATACAGCAGGCTTCGTTCCAGCGGCGCGCGTTCGTCCGGCGGCAGCTTTTCCAGGATCTCTTCCTGGTCGGCCTCATCAAGACCTTCGAGTAATTCGACGGCGTCGTCGGATTCCAGTTCGCGGACGCCTTCCGCGACCGTCTCCGGTTCAAGTTCCTCGAGGATCTCCTCGCGGACCGCGTCGTCGACCTCGTTCAGCGCCGAGAAATCGAAATCCGTGCCCGTGATCTCGACAAGTGTGACGCGGTCCTCGGGCTGCAATGCCCCGATCAGATCGCCGAGATCGGCCTCGTGCAGCTCCGCCACCACTTCGCACAGCATCGGCCGGTCGGCGGCATGAATGGCGCGCGTGATCTCTTCGACGAATTCGTGACGCAGCTGCCCCTCGTCATCCCGCATCGGGAAACGGTCGAGCACCGAGCCTTCCGCAGGTTGCGCCTCGGCTTGGGCAACGTCGATATTCTCGGCCATGCCGCGCCTCGCCGGTTTGACAGATCAGCGGAACTTGTCTGATTTACGCTGCACGCTTACCCAATCGGTAACACCCAGCGCAATGCCAAATATGTCCTACGCCAAATGAGCCGGAATTTCAGTGCGACGCTGTGCTCATCGGTCGCAGCATTGATGACCTGCATTGCCGCGGTTGCGGCCGCCGAATGCCCCCGCAAGGACGCGCTCGGCACCTACCGCGTTCTGGCGGTGGACCCCGCCGCCACGCCGCGCGTCGGGCTGAAGAGCTTCCCGCAGACGCTGCCGCTGGACGACCACGAGGTGGTACTGACCTTCGACGATGGACCGTGGCCGGCGACCGACCACAAGATTTTAGCGGCGCTGGCGCAGGAATGCGTGCGCGCGACCTTCTTCCTGATCGGCAAGCCGGCCTCAGTATATCCCGAACTGGTGCGGAGAATGGCAGCGGAGGGTCACACCGTCGCGCACCACACCTGGACCCATCACAATCTCAAATACATGAAGCCGGACGCCGCGATCGGCGAGATCGAAAAGGGCATCGCCGCGGTCGAAGCGGCGCTGCACGGCAAGGTCACAACCACGCCGAGCACGCCGTTCTTTCGCTTTCCCTACTTCGAGATGACGCAAGCGACGCTCGACGCCTTGCAGTCGCGCGGCATCGCCGTGTTCGGCACGGACCTCTGGGCCAGCGACTGGAATCCGATGACGCCGGCGGAACAGTTGAAGCTGCTCACCGAGCGGCTGCAAGCCGCGCGCAAGGGCATCATCCTGCTGCACGATCCCAAAGCGCAGACATCAGCCATGCTGCCGGCGTTCCTGCGCTGGCTCCGCGAAAACAGATATCGCGTCGTCCATATCGTCCGGGCTGGTGCCAAAACCGTGTCCGACAAACCACAATAGATCACGATATGGTTGGCTGACGCGGTTCTGTGACCTGGATCGCCACCGAAACGCCAATTAAGTGTAGAACTCAAGTGATTTGGGCGGCATTCAAGTTGCCGAATACAGGCCGTTGCGTGCTTGTGGAATGAAGCCGGGGTTCAATGATCAGTAGAGCGTTTTCCAGCGAAGTGAACACCGTTTCGCGCCAAGAAAATGCGTCACATCAAAAATCTGGAGCCCCATTCCGATTACACTGGATTGAAAAAGGCTCCCGCGTGTTTGCGGGACTTCGGCGGCGGCCTTTCGCCGCCCTGTGCGTCGGACTACTGGGCGCCATCTCCGCACAGGCGGCGGCAGCTGCCGATTGTCCGGGCCATCCCGACGCCATCGGCACGTCGCGCACCATTGTGGTCGATCCGCGTGCCCATCCCGTCATCGGCACCATGCAATATGCCAAGACGTTGCCGCTCGAAGACCATGAGGTGGTGCTGACCTTCGATGACGGTCCGCTACCGAAATATTCCTATCAGATCCTCGACATTCTCGCCGCGCATTGCGCCAAGGCGACCTTCTTCCTGGTCGGACGTCAGGCTCAGGGCAATCCCGAAGGCGTTCGCAAGGTGCGCGACGCCGGCCACACCGTGGCCACCCACACCCAGAACCATCCGGCCGGCATGCATCGCCTGCCCCTCGACCGCTCCCGGCAGGAGATCGAACAGGGCATCGCGTCGGTCACAGCAGCGCTCGGCGGCACTGCGCCGGCGCCGTTCCTCCGCATTCCGGGCCTGCGCGTCAATGACGGGATCGAGGCATTCGCCGCCTCCAAGGGACTGCTGATCTGGAGCGCCGATTTTCCGGCTGACGACTGGCGCAACGTCCCCGCCAGCCGGGTCTATGACCTCGCGATCCAGCGGCTGGAGGCCAAGGGAAAAGGCATTTTGCTGCTGCACGACATTCAGCCGCGCACGGTCGAGGCGCTGCCAAGGATTTTGCACGAACTGAAGGCACGCGGCTATCGCATCGTCCATGTGGTGCCGACAGCCGCCGATCGTCCGGCGACGCCGACCGAGCCCCCGCAATGGCAGATGCACCCGCCGTCGGAGACGGTGGCGATCTCGCGCTGGCCGAAGGTGCCGAAATTTGCCGCGGCCGGCCCTGCAACGCTGCCCGCGCCCGCACTGACCCATCTGGAATGGCGCACATCAGATCTCGCTCCGCCGCGCGCCGCTCGGCGTGGACGCGGCGTCCCCTTGCCGTCCGCGGCCCTGTGGCCGCAGCCAACGCTGCCGCCGCTGCCTTGCTGCGGCGTCCGGCAAAGCCCGCCCAGTCGGCCAGCGTC
>CADEDX010000675.1 GCA_902826195.1 uncultured Bradyrhizobium sp.
GATCTGAAATCCTGGGTCGAAAGCGGCAAGCTCAAGGTCTACGAGGACATCATCGACGGCTTCGAGAACCTGCCCGGCGCTCTTATCGGGCTGCTGGCAGGCGAGAACATCGGCAAGCGGATGGTGAAGGTGGTCTGAGGTCCGGTCCTACCGCGGCGGGGGCAGGGCCACGGCTTTGCCTTCCTTGCGGGGATCTGCGCCGCCGACCAGGCCTTGCGGCGTCACCTGGATGACGTGCGTCCCGCTGTAGGCCACGTCCTCGGTGATGCGCCATCCCAGCCCCCGCAGCGCAGCCGACATTTCCTGCGGCATGCGCGAGCCTTCGACGAAGATGTCCGGCGTGCGCGCGAACACGGCTGCGGTCCCTGCCGCCTCCTGTGGCGTCTGCTTCCAGTCCAGCACGCCGATGATGGTTCGCGAGACCGATGCGATGATCGTGCTGCCGCCCATCGAGCCGGCCACCATCACCAGTTCCCCGTCCCTGTCCGTGATGATCGATGGCGACATGGACGAGCGCGGCGCCTTGCGCGGCGCGACAGCATTGGCGACCGGCTTGCCGTTGATCACCGGCTGCAGCGAAAAGTCCGTCAGCTCGTTGTTCAGCCAGAACCCGCCCGCCATGCGATGCGCGCCATACTCTGACTCGATTGTCGCGGTCAGCGACACGGCATTGCCGTCATGGTCGACGATGGAGAGATGCGTCGTGCCGTGCTCCTGCATCGCTTCGCTGCCCCACTTGTTCTTCAGCGCTTCGCCCGCTGGCGCGCCAATCGGCATCGCAGGCGGCGCCTTCGACAGGTCGATCAGCTTCGCGCGCGCGTCGAGATAGTCCGGCGCCACAAGCTCTTTCGTCGGCGCCTGCACGAAGCGGTCATCGGCCATGTAGTGGTCGCGGTCGACATAGGAGAGCCGGCTCGCCCAGACATAGGCCGCCCAATCCTCAACACTCCCCGGCCCCACTGGTTGGGGGCGGGCGCGTTCGTAAAGGCCGAGGATGGACAGCATCGCATTCGCCGAACTCGGGCTCGGCATGGTGCAGACGCGATAGATGCGGAACGACCCGCACAGCGGATCGAGACGACGCGGCGCATAGGCCTGCAGGTCAGGCACGGCGAGCGTTCCCGCGCGCGGCTGGCGCTGTGCGGCGGTCACGATGGCGTCGGCGATTGGCCCGTGCGTCAGCGCCTTCGGTCCATCCACTGCAATGGCGCGCAACGACTTGCCGTAGAGCGGGTTCTTCAGCACATGGCCCTGCGGCCAGGGCTTTCCGGCAGGATCGAGATAGATCGACCGCGCCTGCGCATCCGCCTCGAAGATCGGCTTGTTGTTGAGCAGGCTGCGGCTCAGGCGCGGGCCGACGACAAAGCCCTCCTCCGCCAGCTTGATCGCCGGCTCGAACAAGGTCGCCCACGGCAACTTGCCGTGCTGCTCATGCGCCAGCTTCAGCATCGGGATCAGCGCCGGCGTGCCAATCGACTTGCCGCTCGCCTGCGCCAACTCGAACGGCAGGGGCTTGCCGTCGACGAGGAACATGTCCGGGGTCGCCCCCGCGGGCGCCCATTCGCGTCCGTCGAATGCGTCAATCACCTCGTCGCTGGCCCGGTAGTGGATCAGAAACCCGCCGCCGCCGACGCCGGACGATTCCGGCTCCACCAGCCCGAGCGTCATCTCCACGGCGATGGCCGCATCGACAGCGCTGCCGCCGCGCCGCAGCATCTCCAGCCCTGCCTCGACTGCGAGCGGATCGGCTGCCGCCACCATAGCTTCCCGCCTAGTCTCGGTAGGGGATGGCGCGGCGTTGGTGCACCCGGAGGCAAGCGACAGCGCGGCAAGACCGGCAGCGATCAGTTTCGTCCGATGAAGCAAGCAAATCTCCCACGCAACCTCAGAACGCGCCCGGCCAGCTTTCACTTCTGGCCCCGCTTATCAAGCGTCCAGGTTCACGCCGCTATCAGCGGCGCCTGCCCGCCGGCAGACCGCGACGCCTTCACCTGCCGCCAGATCTCGATGCCCAGGGTGATCGCGGAGACCAGGGCCCAGATGCCCAACCCGACGAGCAGCACGCTGTCCATCAGGCGGATAGCGCGCTCGAGCTCTTCCGGGCTCGTGCCCGGCCGGGGCTCGACAATGACGAACGGCCGCCCCTGGAAAAGCACCCACACCACCGCGAGGGCCCCTGCATGGCCGAGAATGCTCATCGCCGACCCGAGCCGGCTCCATGCGGGCCGCACCATATCGTGAAGATGCCCCGCGGCCGCCAGCAGCGCGAGCGCCAGGATCGGCCAGTAGACCACGCTCCACGCCGGCGACAGCACGACCGACACCGACGCCCCGTCGCGTAGCGGTAGTTCGTTGGGCAAAGGCACGAGCTTCAGCCAGACAAGAATGAACAGGACGTCGAAGAACAGCGACACGCCCGAGTCGAACAGCGAGCGGGGCTTGCGGATATTGTCGCGCGGAAGCGTCTTCGGGTCCCAGCCCTTCTCGAACAGCTTCACCGGATCGCCCCAGCGCTCCACCGCGATGAAGACCAGCGTCACGGCCGCGAACGCCACGAGCCCGATGCCGATCACATTGTCGATGCGCTGCAGCATCGCCTGTATCGGATTGTCGCTCGCCAGCGATCGCAACGCCGTCAGCACGAGATAGACCGCCGCCGTGATGCCCAGCGCAGTGCGCTGCGTTGGCCAGAACCAAGGATAGAGCACCGGCCCGATCAGCTGCATGCGCCCCTCATAGCGCGCAGCCACGACAGGCGGCGCGCCGAACGCCTTCAGCACCACGGCGATCTCGTCCGCAGTCGCGGCGCGGCCGAGCCTGTCCTCTGTCGCCTCGATCTTCGCGCGCAACGCCTCGCGCAGCTCCGCCATCACGTCGAGCACGCCATCGCGCGGCAGATGCCGCTCCACGGAGGCCAGATAGCGCGAGACGAGTTCGGGCTCGCCCGGCGCGCCGGAAATGCGCTCGGCAACCCGCACAGGATCACCTTCGGCTGCCAACATGTCGGCAATCTCGGCGTCGGTCGCCTTGCCGCCCTTGGCCTTCTCCATCGCCTCCTTGCGCGCCTTCAGCGTCGCATAGAGCGCGCCCGCCACTTCGACCCGACGGGCGGGCGGCAGGTGACGCTCGACCTTTTTCACATAGGCCCAGATCGGGTTCATGACCCAACTCCCTTGAGTATGCTTGAGAGCGACGCGTTCATCGCGCGCCATTCGCCGGCCAGCTGTTCCAGGACCGCGGCGCCATCTTCCGACAGCCGGTAGAAGCGCTTCTGGCGCTTTGCGTCTTCGCGCCATTCAGAGGTCAGCAGGCCCTGCGTCTCGAGCCGGCGGAGCATCGGATAGAGCGCGCCCTCGTCGATCTCGATGCCCAGCCCGCCCAGCTCAGTCTTCAGGGTGTAGCCGTATTTTTCCGAGCGCAGCGTGCCCAGCACCGCCAGGATCAGCGTCCCGCGCCGAAGCTCGAGCCGCAGCGCTTCGATAATATCACCCGAAACCGGCATCCCCTGTCTCATACAGTGTGTGACGCAC
>CADEDX010000676.1 GCA_902826195.1 uncultured Bradyrhizobium sp.
TGATCGGGCGATAGAATGCGATCAGCGCGCGGTTGATCGGGTTCTCGCTTTCGCTGCGAATCCGGCCGCGGATGAAGAGCACCATGAGCGCCGGGACCAGCGTTACCGACAACAGCGCCGCGGCCGCCATAGCGAATGTCTTGGTGAAGGCGAGCGGATGGAACAGGCGGCCTTCCTGCGCCTCCAGCGCGAAGATCGGCAGGAACGACACCGTGATGATCAGAAGGCTGAAGAAGAGCGAGGGGCCGACTTCGACGGCGGCGTCGATCACGGCTTGGGTGCGGCTTTCGCCCGGCTTCATGCGTTCGATGTGCTTGTGCGCGTTTTCGATCATGACAATCGCCGCGTCGACCATGGCGCCGATGGCGATGGCGATGCCGCCCAGGCTCATGATGTTGGAACTGAGGCCCAGCGCCTTCATGCCGGCGAAGGCAAGCAACACGCCGATAGGCAGCATGATGATCGCAACCAGGGCACTGCGGACGTGCAGAAGGAACACGATGCACACGAGGGCAACGATGATGCTCTCTTCGACGAGCGTGCTCTCGAGCGTCGCGATGGCGCGCTCAATCAGATCCGAGCGATCGTAGACCGGTACGATGCGCGTGCCTTCCGGCAGACTGGGCAGGACGCCTTCGAGAGCCGCCTTGGCCGCTTCGATCACGTCGACGGTGTTGGCACCCTGGCGCTGCGCGACGATGCCCGAGGTTACCTCGCCTTCCCCGTTCAGTTCCGCGACACCGCGGCGTTCGTCGGGGCCGATTTCGACGCGCGCCACGTCGCCGATCGTGACCGGCACGCCGCCCATCGATTTCAACATGATCTGCGCAATGTCGTTCGCGCTTTTCAGATAACCGCGGCCGCGCACCGCGTGTTCGGTCTCGCTGAGTTCGATGACGCGTCCACCTACGTCGCGGTTGCTGCCCGCGATGGCAGTTCGCACGTCGTCGAGCGACAAGCCGAGCGCCAGAAGACGGTTGGGATCGACGACGACGTTGTATTGCTTGACCAAGCCGCCGATGCTCGACACCTCGGCTACGCCTGAAGCCTTTGCGGCGGCGAAGCGGACGTACCAATCTTGAAGCGTGCGCGTCTCCGCGAGATTGAGCGTCGGGTGCTCGATGGCGTATTGGTAGACCCAGCCGACTCCCGTGGCATCCGGGCCGAGGGCCGGTGTTACGCCCGCCGGCAAGCGGCGCGCCGCTGCGTTCAGATACTCGAGCACGCGGCTGCGCGCCCAATAGAGGTCGGTGCCGTCCTCGAAAATGACGTAGACGAAGCTGACGCCGAAATACGAGAAGCCGCGCACGGCGCGCGACTTGGGCACGCTCAACATCGCGGTGGTCAACGGATAGGTGACCTGATCCTCGACCACCTGCGGCGCCTGCCCTGAATACTCCGTGTAGACGATGACTTGCGTGTCCGAGAGATCGGGAATGGCGTCGAGCGGCAGGTGCGCCAGTGCGTAGAGTCCGGCCGCGGCGGCAAAGATGGTGCCGAAGAACACCACCAGCAGATTGCGCGCCGACCAGGCGATCAGGCGGGCGATCATCGCTGCGCTCCATCGGCAAAGCCCTTCAGCGCCGCCCTCAGATTGCTTTCCGCGTCGATCAGGAAATTCGCCGACGTCACCACCGCATCGTCCTCGACGAGGCCTTCGCGGACCTCGACAAACCCCTCGCCGCGGTGGCCAAGCTTGACCTCGCGCGGCTCGAACCGCCCTTCTCCCTTGTCCACCAGCACAGCCTGCCGGTTCCCGCTGTCGAGCACCGCGCTGTCGGGAATCGCGAGCACGGGCTCGGCGCTGCCGGTCTCGATCTCGGCATCGATATACATGTCATGGATCAGCAGCGTTTCCGGGTTGGGCAATTCGACCCGCACCCGCGCCGTCCGCGTCTCCTTGATGATCAGCGGATAGATCACGTTGATCTGGCCGGCAAATTCCCGCCCCGGAAAGCTTCGCACGCGCACGACCGCGCGCTGGCCCACTTTCAACACGCCCAGATCGCGCTCGGCGACATCGATGATCGCCCACACCACCGAATGATCGGCGATGCGGAACAGGCTCTCGCCGGGCTGGGCCCGCATGCCTTCGGTGACGTTGCGTTCGAGCACAATACCGTCGCGCGGCGACGTCCATTCGATTCCGATCGGGACGTTGCGGCTTTTCTCCATCGCGGCAATCGCCGCTTCCGGTGTATCGAGATTCAACAGCCGCTGGCGCGAGCCCCTGCCATAGGGCCCATCCCCGCCGGTCACCTTGGAATTGAGCGTGGAGATGTATTCGGCCGCCGCCGACGAGATCGCGGGGCTGTAGACTTCCATCAGCGGCTGGCCCTTCACGACATGCGCGCCGGTCGTGACGTCGGCGACCTTCTGGACATAGCTTTCCGAGCGCATCGCGATCACGGACACCCGCCGCTCGTCGAGCTGGATGGTGCCGGGCGCTCGTACCGTCGTACGCACCACGCGCATTGCGGCCGGCTCCGTCCTGACGCCGGAGCGCTGGATCCGGCCCGGTGACAGCTTGACCATCCCCTCGTCGCTGTCCTCGCCCTCGTAGACGGGGATGTAATCCATCCCCATCGAGTCCTTCTTCGGCGTGACCGAGACGTCCGATAGCCCCATCGGGTTGCGGTAATATTTGATCTTGCGATCGCCCGGCGCCGTCGCGGCGCCGGGCACCGAATGCTGATGGCTGCTGTCGGCAAGTGCTGCAAAGCCGGCCGCGACGACGATCGCGATCGCGCCGGCAATGGCGCGCCAGAATGGCTTCCTCATATCGATATCCTCAAACAGGCTGGTCGGCCGCAACAGCGGCACGGAGGCGCGCGTCAAGCGCGCCGCGACACGTCCGGCGTCAGGCCGGCGTTCGAGGAGGTCTCGGTGGGGGTGGACGGCCGATGCTTTCCGCTTCGGGATCGCTCGCGGGAAGCAGCATACGCAACGTGACCGACTCGATTTCGGCAATGCTGGCCGATGGCCGCGCCTGCAGCGTCTTGGCCAAGCAGATCGCCATCAGCGGACAATCAGCGCAATCCATCGGCGCCGATTTGTCGGGGCAGCACGGCATGTCATCGGACATCGCTGCGATGTCATCGGCCGTCGAAGCCATGGCCGAATCCATGTTCGCCCGCGCCGCCAGCGGGGCGAAGACAAGGCCAGCGATCAGGAAGACCGCCAGAAGCCGGCAAAGATGAATCGAGCGTTTCACGACAATGGTTGTCGCACGAACCTACCCGTGATGGGAAGTCGAGTTCCATCACGATCGCGCGGAAGTTGCGGCTTTGCTGACAAATACATAGCCAATTTTGCATACTTTCGGCGAAGTGCGCCGGCATCTTTGGCTCCTGGCACTTCATCATGACTGCTTCATTCTTTCCGCTTGACCAGGACATTGCTCCATTGGATATTCACTATGTATAACCAAACGGTTATTGTTCAAAATGCCGAACACCCGCCACGATGTGCTGTTCAAAACCCTCGCCGATCCCACCCGGCGGGCAATCTTCGA
>CADEDX010000677.1 GCA_902826195.1 uncultured Bradyrhizobium sp.
CGCGGTCTGGCGCTGCAACGCGCCGGCGGCCGTGGGGCAGTCGTACTGTATGCGTGGCCCTTGCCAGCGACAGCGTCGGCCCACCTAATTGAGCCTCGGCGGCAGTAACGCCCTTTGTTTTCTTTGAGCCAAGGAAGCGACGGCGGTTCTCCGCCCAAATCAGGCGGCACTCCTGGAGCTCTGCAACCTGCTCGGAGGTGACCTTTCGGCAGCGTTCGAGTTCGCCGCCAAGCGGACTGGTTGCACGGGATGCCGACGATCTCGCCGGTGGAGCGTCGCTGCGGAGCTGGATTGTGCACGCTGCGGCAAGGATGAGGACGGCAGCCGCAGTAGTCGCAAGCATCACCCGCTTAAGTCTACCACGTCCGCTCATTGATGGAACATCCTCACGCCTGAAGGCTGATAGCCCCGACCGGGTGCGAAAAAGCGACGAAGCTGCTCCCTGCCCTGGTCCTGCGCGGCGGTGCGCTGGGCGATTTCGAGATTTTGCGCCCGTCCCTGCGCGGCAACGGCTGCCGTAAGGTCGGCGAGCTGTTGCGCCTGTAGACCAAGGAGCTGATTTCCGGCCTGACCGACCTGGAGCGCGCCGGTCGCGCCCTGGCTTGAACTGACGAGGGCCGACATCTCTTTGCGATGGGTGTTGAGATTGCCGACCACGGTTGCCTGAACGCGCAAAGCATCCTGCAAGCCCGCTACAGAATTCTGCCAACGCGTCTGCGCATTCGCGATCAATGCTTGATCTGACGCGTTCGTCGAGGCCGGCGCATAGGTTGTCGAAAACGCTCGATCGATCTGCTTGATGTCATAAGCAATGCGCTGGGCCTGGCCGAGCAGCGCTTGGGTTCGCTGGATCGACTGCTCGAGCTGCTGCAACGAGGAATACGGCAGGCTGGCGAGATTCTTGGCCTGGTTGATCAACATCTGCGCTTGATTTTGCAGCGAGGTAATCTGGTTGTTGATCTGCTGCAGCTCACGCGCGGCCGTGAGCACGTTCTGCGCATAGTTGTTGGGATCGAATACGATCAGTTGGGCGCTTATCGGCGAAACGGCACCTGCGATCGCAATGGCGAGCGCACGCACCGCCAAGAGATGAAGGCGACGCCTCATGACAAACCTTCCTGCTTGATAAGACCGGGAATGAGATCGGCGGCCCACCCCAGCCCACGCGCGGCGAGCCATCCGGTGACAAAGCCGTCGCGGCCATGTTCGGCCAGCACGCGCTCGATCATTGCCTGATCGGACTTCGATGAAGCCGCGGTGAAGGCGAGCGCGAACTCTTCAAGACCGAGCTCGAACAGGCGATTGCCGCGGCGGGACTGGCAGTAGTAGTCGCGTTTGGGCGTGGCGCGGGCCAGGATCTCGATCTGCCGGTCGTTGAGACCGAAGCGCCGGTAGATAGCCGTGATCTGTGGCTCGATGGCCCGTTCGTTTGGAAGGAATAGCCGCGTCGGGCAACTCTCAATGATGGCAGGCGCAATCGCGGAGCCGTCGATATCCGACAGTGACTGCGTGGCGAAGATGACGGAGGCATTCTTCTTGCGCAGCGTCTTCAGCCATTCGCGGATCTGGCCGGCAAACCCTTCGTCATCGAGCGCGAGCCAACCTTCGTCGATAATGAGTAGTGTCGCCCTCCCGTCCAGCTGCCCCTCAATCCGGTGAAAGAGATAGGATAGGACGGCCGGTGCGGCGCTGGTGCCGATCAGCCCCTCCGTTTCGAACACCTGGACCGAGCTTGTTCCAAGCCGTTCGGCCTCGGCATCGAGCAAACGCCCAAACGGGCCATCGAGGCAGTAGGGTTGAAGGGCCCTTTTCAGGTTCTGGGACTGCAACAGCACGGACAATCCGGTCAGCGTTCGTTCCCCCACGGGCGCAGAAGCCAGCGAAGAAAGCGCCGACCAAAGATGGTCCTTGGCTTCAGACGTCATGTCGATCTTTTCGCGGGCGAGGATGGCTGCGATCCATTCCGCCGCCCAGCCACGCTCGGCCGCATCGTCAATCATGGCTAGCGGCTGTAGGGCGACTGGTTCGGAGGCGCTGTCGGACAGCGCACCGCCGAGGTCATGCCAATCGCCCTTCATCGCGAGGGCCGCTGCCCTGATCGATCCGCCGAAGTCGAAGGTAAAGACTTGGGAGCCGGCATACCGGCGGAACTGCAGCGCCATCAGCGCGAGCAGTACGGATTTTCCTGCACCGGTCGGACCGACTACCAGCGTATGTCCGACGTCCCCGACATGGAGGGAGAAGCGGAACGGCGTTGATCCTTCCGTCCTGGCGAAGAACAGCGGCGGCGCGCCGAGATGAGTGTCCCTCGCCGGCCCTGCCCAAACCGCGGACAACGGGATCATATGGGCGATGTTCAGGGTCGAAACCGGGGGCTGGCGAACGTTGGCATAGACGTGGCCGGGCAACGAGCCCAGCCAGGCATCAACTGCGTTGACGGCCTCTACCATGCAGGTGAAGTCGCGTCCCTGAATGACCTTCTCGACCAGGCGCAACCGTTCGTCCGCGATGCGCGGATTCTCGTCCCAGACCGTGATCGTGGCGGTGACAAAAGCCTCTCCAATCAGATCGGAGCCAAGCTCTTGTAACGCGGCGTCGGCGTCGATAGCCTTGTTGCTAGCGTCGGTATCGATGAGAGACGAAGTCTCGTTGGTCATCACCTCCTTCAGGATTGCGGCAACGGATTTCCGTTTGCCGAACCATTGCCGCCGGATCCTGGTCAGGAGTTTCGTTGCATCCGCCTTGTCGAGCATGATCGCCCGGGTCGACCAACGATAAGGGAAGGCAAGCCGGTTGAGATCGTCCAGGATCCCCGGCGTGGTTGCCGTCGGGAACCCAACAATCGTGAGCACCCGCAGGTGTTGGTCGCCCAGCATCGGCTCGAGCCCACCGGTCAACGGCTGATCGGCCAATAGCGCGTCGAGATACATGGGAATCTCGGGAACGCGGACGCGATGTATCTTGGTCGAGACGCAAGCATGCAGGTAGGTCAGGGTCTCGCCGTCATCGAGCCACCGGCACTCCGGCATGAACCCTTCGACCAGTTGCAGCACCCGGTCGGTCCGGTCGACGAAGCCGCGCGACGCTTCGTGAGCGTCGGCAGCTTGCCCGTGCTCACGTCCCTCATAAAGGAAGCGCTCGGCGCGCGCGGCATCCTCCGCCGGCGGCAGATACAGAAAGGAGAGAAAATAGGCTGATTCGTAGTGCGCCCCCTCCTCCTCGAATTGGGCTCGGCGTTCGGCATCGACCAGGGCCGAAGCGACATCCGGGCAACTGCTCAGCGGATAAGCGTTCGACTGATATCTCTGCGCTTCCACAAACACGGCCCAGCCTGAACCGAGGCGACGAAGCGCATTGTTGAGACGGCCAGCAACCGCAACAAGCTCCGCTGGAACGGAAGAATCCAGATCGGGCCCCCGGAAGCGCGCGGTCCTCTGGAAAGATCCGTCCTTGTTGAGGACGATGCCTTCGTTGACAAGTGCGGCCCACGGCAGGAAATCGGCTAAGGTCAC
>CADEDX010000678.1 GCA_902826195.1 uncultured Bradyrhizobium sp.
GTGCAAACCCAAACCTATCGGAAAGGCCACGCTCACCGCCCCATGGAATCTACAAAAAAGAAAAAGCGCCCCGGGGAAATGAACACGAATGGAAGCCATCGCCTGCGACGTGCTGGTCCGGGCAGCGAATGAGGTCTGCTGCGTCAGTACCAGGCTGCGGTCTGTTTTCGGGACGTCTTGGCGGGCCAGAACGGCAGTCGCCACGTGCCGGTCTTCTTCCTCATTGTCGTCATCAGCACCGCCGACAACGCCATGATTAGGATGACCACCGTCAAGGCCGTCCGGCCGCCGTTCGCGGAGGACGATTGTGCAGCCGGCGCCAGCGCGGCGCGTTGTTGCTGCAATTCCTGATCAGGCCAGCGATCCATGATGGTTAGGACCGGCTCGGCCGCCATCTTGTTGTTTCCCCAGGCGCGCAAGTCATCGGTGGTCAAGTTGCCCCTGGACGGCGCCGCAATGCGGTCGGCTGTTTCGGGCTTCGGCTGCGCATCGGGATCGCTGGTAATCGACGCTTGCGCATCCAAAGGATTGTATTTGCTCGCGGCGCCAGCAGGACGCGCATCCGGTTCGCGGCGTGAATTCTTTTTTTCGGTTTGAGCCGCCGACCAGTGCAGCAATGATTTTGAATATCCCGGCCTACCTTCGTACCAGCACTTGCGGCCGTCGATCAGACGATAGGACCAATAAGCTTGCGCATCCGATGGACGTTCGGTGGCGCATTGCTTCGCCTGCGCCGGCGCGCAGAAAAACGCAATCGTTACAACGCAAACGATGTCAGCCCCCATCAGGATCGGCCGAAATCTTTTCACAGAAGCACCATACGCAAAACCAAAGGGAACAAAAAAATTACGCAACATCAGCAGCTTAGAGTTCTAAATGGGTCGAAACTAGGGCAGTTGTCCACAGGTTATTCACATGGTTATGGACAGCCGTCCGGGCGGACGGCCGGGAGGTCTTTAGCCTTGGTGGAACCGAAAATTATTGCACCCGAACCGGCCCGGAATCCCGTCAGTTGGCCGAAATCCGCGTCAAATCGCCCCCATTAACCCTTTGCTAACCATACACCCGGCAAATATTGCCGGGTGAAGTCGAGAGTCGTCGGCCGCGTTAGAACGGGAGGAACCCCGTGGACGCCAGTGCGGTGCCTCACTTTCGGACCGGCGGCCCTTCGGCCGCCGCGCAGACGTTTGGCGCCCGCGGGCGTCAATCGCGGGGGGAAGCGGCTACCATGGTCGATGTGACGGCGGGTCAGGGCGGCGCAGGCGCAGGCAGCAAGTTTCCGAGCCTCAGCGAAATCGGCGATATCTTAAAGCGCGGCGATCTCTTCCTCGCCTTCGGCGTCCTCACCATCCTGGTGGTGCTGATCCTGCCGCTGCCCGCAATCGTGCTCGACTTGTTTCTGGCGATCTCGATCACGGTCTCGATCCTGATCCTGATGACCTCGCTGTTCATCCAGGCGCCGCTGGAATTCTCGGCCTTTCCGACCGTGCTGCTGATCTCGACCATGCTGCGGCTGTCGCTGAACATGGCGTCCACGCGCCTGATCCTGTCGCACGGCCACGAGGGAACGGCGGCGGCCGGCCACGTCATCGAAGCCTTCGGCAACTTCGTGATGTCCGGTAATTTCGTGATCGGAATCATCGTGTTCGCGATCCTGGTGATCGTGAATTTCGTCGTCATCACCAAGGGTTCGGGCCGCATCGCCGAAGTCGCCGCGCGCTTCCAACTCGATTCGATGCCCGGCAAGCAGATGGCGATCGACGCCGATCTCTCCGCCGGCCTGATCGACGAGAAGACCGCTAAGGCGCGCCGCAAGGAGCTGGAGGACGAAAGCGGCTTCTTCGGCGCCATGGACGGCGCCTCGAAATTCGTCCGCGGCGACGCCATCGCGGGCCTGCTGATCGTCTTCATCAACGTCATCGGCGGCATCATCATCGGCGTCGCCCAGCAGGGCATGAGCTTTGGCGACGCCGCCCGCACCTATACCGTGCTGACCGTCGGCGACGGTCTCGTCACGCAGGTGCCGGCGCTGATCGTCTCCACCGCGGCGGGCCTGCTGGTGTCGAAGGCCGGCATCACCGGTTCGGCCGACAAGGCCATGATGAAGCAGCTGTCGGGCTATCCGCAGGCGCTCGGCATGTCGGCCGGCGTCATGCTGGTGCTGGCGCTGCTGCCGGGCATCCCGATGATCCCGTTCCTGGCGCTCGGCGGCGGCGCCGCCGCGCTGGCCTTCAAGGCGCGCAACCACAACCGCATCACCAAGGCGACGGAAGCGGCAGCTGCCGCCGCGCCGGACGTTGCCGCCGCCGCCGCAGCAGCCGCAGCCGAGGAGCCGATCGCTGCCGCGCTGAAAATCGACGACCTCAAGATCGAACTCGGCTACGCGCTGCTGCCGCTGGTCAACGGCCCCGACGGCACCGACCGCCTTACCGAGCAGATCAAGGCGCTGCGCCGCTCGCTCGCCATTGAAATGGGCTTTGTGATGCCGGCGGTGCGCATCCTCGACAACGTCCAGCTCGAGGCCAACACCTACGTCATCAAGATCAAGGAAGTCGACGCCGGGACCGGCAAGATCTGGCCGAACCAGTTCATGGTCATGGATCCCGCCGGTAACCAGGTCGGCGTGCCCGGCATCCACACCATCGAGCCGACTTTCGGGCTGCCCGCGACCTGGGTCGATGCCGCGCTCAAGGAAGAGGCATCTCTGAAGGGCTACACGGTGGTGGACGCCGCCACTGTGCTGTCGACGCACCTGACCGAGCTGCTCAAGAACAACATGAGCGACCTCTTGTCCTACGGCGAAGTGCAGAAGCTGTTGAAGGACCTGCCGAAGGAACAGGGGGAACTGGTCAAGGACATCGTGCCGAGCTCGGTCACGGTTTCCGGAATCCAGCGCGTGCTGCAATTGCTCCTGGCCGAGCGGATCTCGATCCGCGACCTCTCCACCATTCTCGAAGGCATCGCCGACGCGCTCGCCTTCTCGCGCCACCCCGCCACCATGGTCGAGCACGTCCGCGCCCGGCTGGCGCGGCAGATCTGTGCCCAGAACACCACCTACAACGGTTACCTGCCGCTGATCGCGCTGTCGGCGCGCTGGGAACAGGCCTTTGCCGAATCGATCGTCGGCACCGGCGAGGACCGCAGCCTTGCCATGCAACCCTCAAAGCTGTCGGAGTTCATGACCTCGGTGCGCAACGCCTTCGAGCAGGCCGCCCGCGAGGGCGAAGCGCCCGTGCTGGTCACTTCGGCCGCGATCCGCCCGTTCGTCCGCTCGCTGGTCGAGCGGTTCCGTTCCCAGACGACCGTGCTGTCGCAGGCGGAAATCCACCCGCGCGCGCGGCTGAAGACGGTAGGCAGCGTTTAGGGCGGGACAGCGCGAGGCCCAAATCAGCGGCGAGACGCCGCAGCCTTTTCGCCACAGGCAACCGATTTGTTAACATCGCATCAATCGGCGGCACTTTTGGCTTGACGTACCCGCCAGGACATTAACGCTCTGAAAC
>CADEDX010000679.1 GCA_902826195.1 uncultured Bradyrhizobium sp.
GTCGAAATCGTCTATGGCTGGAGCGCCTCCGGCATCGCGCAGGACGCAGATGGCGCGCAGGTGACGATATCAGAGCGCAACAGCGACCGGCAGCGCACGCTGCGGGCGGACTATGTGATCGGCTGCGACGGCAGCCGCTCGACGGTGCGCGAGGCGGCCCGCATCACCCAGACCCTGACCGACCATGATCGGCTGATGGTGCTGCTGGTGTTCCGCTCGACCGGGCTGCACAGACTGCTGGAGCGCTTTCCCAACAAGTCGTTCTACAACGTGCTGCATCCGGACTTGAAGGGCTACTGGAAGTTCTTCGGCCGCGTCGATCTCGGCACCAGCTGGTTCTTCCACGCGCCAGTGCCACTCGGCACGACCAAGGACAATTTTGATTTCCGCACGCTGCTTCATGAAGCCGTCGGCGAAGAATTCGACGTCGAATTCGAGCATATCGGGTTCTGGGAACTGCGCGTCGCGATCGCGGATCAATACCGGACGGGCCGCGTCTTCATCGCCGGCGATGCCGCGCACAGTCATCCGCCCTATGGCGGGTATGGCATCAACACCGGCCTCGAAGACGTCGCCAATCTCGGCTGGAAACTCACGGCGGCGCTGCAAGGCTGGGCTGGACCGCACCTGCTGGATACCTACGGCGAGGAACGACGTCCGGTGTTCGCATCGACCGCGCGGGATTTCATCGAGAAGGCCATCGAAAGCGACCGGAAATTTTTAAGCGCGTTCGATCCCGCCGCCGACAGGGCTGCGTTCGAGGCCGAATGGCAGGCGCGCTCGTCAGGCGCGCGCTCGGAAGTGAATTCGTTCGAGCCGAATTACGAGGGCTCCTCGATTGTCGCAGGTCCGCCCGGAGCCGCCTGCAGCGCGATCGGCTCGCATCAATTCGCGGCGCGCGCCGGCCATCATCTGGCGCCGCGGCAGCTTGGCTCGGGCCGCAATGTCTTCGAGGAATTGGGCGACGGGTTTACGCTGCTCGATTTCGGCGCGCCTGAAGCCGCCACCGCATCGATCAGGCGCGCCTCCGGAAAAAACGGCGTACCGCTGAAGCTGGTCAGCGAAGACAGCGCGGAAGCTCGGGAATTTTACGAGGCGGCGCTCGTGCTGGTGCGTCCCGATCAGTTCGTCGCCTGGGATTCGGACGGCGATGTCACCGACGCGGAGGGCATCATTCGCCGCGTTGCCGGACACCATCCGCGATAGATGACGCCAGCGCCGTCGTCGAACGAGAACAGGCCAAAGGGCCGGCAAGAGACACAAGGAGAAGACCCGTGAGCCGCTACAGCGCCGCGCATTATTTCCTCGAAGGTCTCGTCGACCTCGGCGTCGACTACATCTTCGCCAATCTCGGCACCGATCATGTTTCGCTGATCGAGGAGATCGCACGCTGGGACCGCGAGGGCCGCAAGCACCCGGAAATCATCCTCTGCCCGCACGAGATCGTCGCCGTCCATATGGCCGGCGGCTATGCCCTGGCGACCGGCAAGGGACAGGCGGTGTTCGTGCATGTCGACGCCGGCACGGCGAACGCCTGCATGGCGATCCAGAACCTGTTTCGCTATCGGTTGCCGGTCATGCTGTTCGCCGGGCGCGCGCCCTTCACGCTGCACGGCGAACTGAGGGGATCGCGCGATACCTATGTGCACTTCGTGCAGGACCCCTTCGACATCGCCAGCATCGTGCGCCCGTATGTGAAGTGGGAATACTCCCTGCCCTCCGGCGTCGTGGTGAAGGAAGCCCTCGCCCGCGCCGGCGCCTTCATGCACAGCGACCCGCCCGGGCCGGTCTACATGATGCTGCCGCGCGAGACGCTGGCGGAAGAATGGGACGAGGCGCAGATGCCGGCCTACCATGCCGCGCGCTATGGCGGCGTCACGGCCGGCGGCATCGATCCCGCCCGGGTCGAGGCCATCGCCACCCGTTTGATGGCGGCGGAAAACCCGATCGCACTGACGGCCTATCTCGGACGCAACACGGACGCGGTCGCGGTGCTGGAGCGTCTGGCGCTGGCCTGCGGCATCCGGATCGCGGAGTTCAACTCGATTGATCTCAACGTCTCGCAGGATTCGCCGTGCTTCGCCGGTTTCGATCCGATGCCGCTGCTGGAACAGGCCGATGTCGGATTGCTGCTCGACACCGACGTGCCCTTTGTGCCGCAATACGCCAAACGCGTCGAGGCGATCGACTGGATCCAGATCGACATCGATCCGCTTAAATCGGATTTTCCGATGTGGGGGTTTCCGACCGACATCAGGGTGCAGGCCGATTGCGCGACGGTCCTGCGCCAGGTGCTGGAGGTGATCGCGGCGCGCGCCGATAACACCTATCGCAAGCGCGTCATTGACCGCATTGCCGGCTGGAAGAGTGCTCGCGAGGCATCGAACAAACGGCGTGAAGCTGCTGCCGCGAACAAGGGCAAGTCCGGCGCGATCAGTGCGCCATATCTGTTTGCGACCCTGAACCGCGCGCTTTCGCAGGACGATATCGTCGTCAACGAGGCGATCCGCAATGCGCCGCTGGTGCAGGAGCATATCCGCCGCACCCAGCCTGGCAGCTATGTCGGCCTCGCCGGCGGCGGGCTCGGCTTTTCCGGCGGCATGGCGCTCGGCCTGAAGCTGGCGCAGCCGGAGCGGCGCATCGTGCAGATCATCGGCGACGGCGGCTTTCATTTCTCCTCGCCCGACTCGGTGTTCGCCGTCGCCCAGCAATATCAGATTCCGATTTTCACAGTCGTGCTCGACAATGGCGGCTGGCAGGCGGTAAAATCGTCGGTGCAGCGGGTCTATCCGAAGGGCGTCGCCGCGGAGACCGATTCGTTCCAATCGCAATTGCGCTCGGGGCGGCAGGGCGAGCAGCGAAGCTTTTCCGACATTGGCCGCGCGTTCGGCGCGCATGCCGAATTCGTCCGCGAGCCGGATGAACTCGCGGCCGCCATCGCGCGCTGCCTCGCCGCCGTCGACGGCGGGATCGCCGCCGTCCTGCATGTCCAGATCACGCCGCTGTAGCGGCCGAGAGTTTCTTGTTCGCGTGCCGCCAAGAGCACGGGCGAAATGATTGCTCAGGAGAAAACAACATGAAGATCCTCCTCGCGGCGCTGGCCGCTCTCTGCTTGAGTCTCTTCGGCCACGCGCCTGCTTGCGCCCAGACGCCATACCCGGATCGGCCAATTCGCATCGTCGTCGGTTTCACGCCGGGCGGCGGCAACGACATCATCGCGCGTGTCTTCGGGCAAAAACTGTCGGAAAGCCTGGGCCAGCCCGTCATCATCGAGAACAAGCCCGGCGCCGGCGCGATGCTCGCCACCGAATATGTCGCGCGGTCGGCGCCCGACGGTTACACGCTACTGGTCGGCGCCAGCGGCGCCATGACGATCAGCCCTGCCGTCTATGAGAAGATGAGCTACGACACGCTACGGGACTTCAAGCCGGTGTCCGAACTCGGATCGTTCCCGCTGATCCTGATCGTCAACGCAAAGTCGCCGTTCAA
>CADEDX010000680.1 GCA_902826195.1 uncultured Bradyrhizobium sp.
GGGCAAGCAGCCGGCAATGACGATGACGCACCACGCGGCGATGGAGTACTGCCGCTGGCTCTCGGCGAAGACCGGCAAGACCTACCGCCTCCCCTCGGAAAGCGAATGGGAATACGTCGCCAGAGCCGGCTCGACTACGACCTATCCGTGGGGACGGGCCGTCGACAAGGACAAGGCCAACTGCGGTGGCTGCACCAGCGATCCCGTGAAGAAGGCGATCGATGTCGGCTCGTTTCCGCCCAACGCCTTCGGCGTCTACGACATGGCGGGAAATGCCGCCGAGTGGGTCGAGGATTGCTGGTTCGACAATTACAAGGGCGGCCCGACCGACGGCTCGGCGTGGACCAAGCCAGTATGCCGCGAGCGCGTACTGCGCGGTGGTTCCTTCAACAACGACCCCCGCTACCTGCGTTCGGCGGCACGGTTCAAATATGACCAGAATGTCAGGTTCTATACCAACGGGTTTCGGGTCGTTCGGGAGAATTAGAGCCGTCTTGCCAGAGAGCCGGGTGGCTTGCCTAGCCGTAGCTCGCGGCAACGGCCCGCCTGCGCCCGTTGGACTTCGGCGCGGCAGCCTTCTCTCGCTGCGCGAGCGAAGGCTGGTGGGGGAAGAAGGACTCGAACCTTCGAAGTCGTAAGACGGCTGATTTACAGTCAGCTCCCTTTGCCACTCGGGACACTCCCCCGTCCAACACCATCGCAAGCCCAACCGCTTGGAGGCGGCGGTCAGGCCATGGATGACGTTTATACCGCGAGCCGATGGCGCGCTCCCGGTCGGCCGCGTTTATGGGCGAAGGGAGGTGGCAAAGTCAACCAAGGCCAGCCCCTAAAAACGGCTCTTAAGACACCCAAATTGCCATATTCCGCCCCCCGTGACACAAGCTCCCCATGAGCGATCGCGAGCGAAAACTCCCGTTCCGCCGTGGCGGCGGTAAACCCTTCGAAAAGGGGCGGAAATTCGCCCGCCCGGCCGGTCACCGGGCGCGCGAGTCGAGCCCTGACGGGCCGGTGATTCTGTATGGCTGGCACACGGTTTCGGCGGCACTCGCCAACCCGGACCGGCAGATCCGAAAACTGTTCCTGACCGAGAACGCAGCCAGGCGGCTGGCGGACGAGAATATCGATACCCGGGTTCCCCCCGAAATCGTCCGGCCGAACCTGATCGACCAACGCCTCGGCCCCGACGCGGTCCACCAGGGCCTGCTGGCGGAGGCCGAGCCCCTCGCCTCGCCCGATATCGATGATCTGGCGCAGGAAGGCATCGTGCTGGTGCTCGACCAGATCACCGATCCGCACAATGTCGGCGCCATCCTGCGCTCGGGGGCGGCGTTTGCGGTGAAGGCGATCGTCGCCACCGCCCGGCACAGCCCGGAGGCCACCGGCGTGCTGGCGAAGGCCGCCTCCGGCGCGCTGGAACTGGTGCCGCTGGTGACGGTGCAGAACCTCGCGCGTGCGCTCAACGAGTTGAACGACCGCGGCTTCCTCACGGTCGGCCTCGACAGCGAGGGCAGCGAGGACCTCGGCGCGGTGCCGCTGCAGCAGCCCTTGGCGCTAGTGCTGGGTGCCGAGGGCAAGGGCCTGCGGCAGCTGACGCGGGAAACCTGCCGCGTGGTGGCGCGGCTCGACATGCCCGGCGAGATCAAGAGCCTGAACGTCTCCAACGCCGCGGTGCTGGCACTTTATATCGGCGCGAGCCGGCTCGGCCTGATGAAATGAAAACGCCCGCTCGCGGGATGCGAACGGGCGCCAGAACTTTCAAGTCACCGCAAGATCAGTTGTAGCGGCTCAGCACTTTGCGGCCGTGGTAGTAGCCGTGCCGGTGGTGGTGGTGACGGCGGTGAGCGCGATGATACGGGCTATTGTAGCCATGGCCGTAGCCGGAAATGGAGCCCTCGCTATAGACTGGACGCGGCGCCAGATTGCCGGGGCCGGTATAGGTCGGACCCTGGTTGACCCAGTAATATTGCTGCTGCGGGTCCGGCAGACGCTCGCGGACCCAGCCGCCGCAATCGCCGCAGCCGACATAGCCATAGCTCACGACCGGCGCGGCATAGGCCGGCGCGGCGCAGCCACCATAGCCGCAGGCCATCGCGGCCGTGGCCGAAACCATCACGGCCGCGGCGGCGATCAATCCCTTAATCAAATGACGCATTACTTTCTCCTGGAGGTGTTTTCGTGGGCTCTATCGGTCAGCGTGGAAATGGTGGCCCGCGCCGGCCATCCTGCGGCGCGTAGATGATGGCGGGCGGATCGACGGGGACGTTCGATTGGGCGGGCAGCGGCGCCGACTGCGCCGACCAGGATTGGTGATAGCTTTCGGCCGGCTGCGGCAATTTGCGGTTCGGCGGCGGCTCGATTTCCAGCCGCCCATAGCCGGGCATGCGGCCGGCGCTGGGATAGTAGCGGCCAACATGCGGCACCGGGTCGACATAGCGGCCGCCATAGACGGTCGGCTGGACATGGGTGCTCTTGCCCAGCCCCCAATCGCCCTCGACCACCGCATAGGAGGCGTCGACGCCATTGATGATGACGGGCACGCCGGGACGGCCCGGAATCACGATCTCAAATCCGCCGCCGGCGAAGGCGGCCGGTGTCATCGCGATGGAAAGTGCCAGTGCCACGCCGATGCGCATCGCTTGGTTCCCGTTCTCGTTGCGGTCAGTCTAGTCCAACAGGCTGATTCAGGAGTTAAGACAGCCGCCAAACTTCCGATAAGACTAACGCGCAGCCATGGAAGGCCGTTCAATTGCAGAAAAAGGCGCTATTCAATTGTTAACGAGCCGCGCCCCGGTATCCGCTCGGTTGTCATTCGGGCCGCGATATCGCACTCTCTCGCTCCCTCCGAACCCCAGCCGAACCGCCCAGGATGACAACCAAAACGCCCGCGAAGAACGTGCTCTGGATCATGTGTGACCAGCTTCGCTACGACTATCTCGGCTGCACCGGCCACCCGATCCTGAAGACGCCGAACATCGACAAGATGGCCAGGCGCGGCGTGCTGTTTTCCAACGCCTATGTGCAGTCGCCGATCTGCGGCCCGTCGCGGATGTCGTTCTACACCGGCCGCTACATGCGCTCGCACGGCTCGCACTGGAACGGCTGGCCGCTGCGCGTCGGCGAACCGACGCTCGGCGACCACCTCAGGAAGATCGGCATCCGCAACGTGCTGGTCGGCAAGACGCACATGGCGCCCGACCTCGAGGGCCTGAAGAATCTCGGCATCCCCGCGGATTCCATCATCGGCGTGCATGTCTCCGAATGCGGTTTTGAGCCCTATGAGCGCGACGACGGCCTGCACCCCACGGGACGGCCGCGGCCGGCTTACGACAATTATCTGCGCGCGCACGGCTACGACGCGCTGAACCCGTGGGAGCACTGGGCCAATTCCGGCGCGGCCGAGGATGGATCCCTGCAGAACGGCTGGCTATTGGTCCACGCCGACAAGGCCGCGCGCGTGCCGGACGAGCATTCCGAGACGCCCTACAT
>CADEDX010000681.1 GCA_902826195.1 uncultured Bradyrhizobium sp.
CCGGTGGCCGGGCATGACGGTTCTTCGTGCCGCACAATCCGGCTGCTGCGGGATCCGGGCCCGAAATGATTGCACCAAAATGCCCTCGCAAAGCGCCCGCCGCATTTGCGCCCGGAACGTCCCCCTACTGAAGTTTGCTTCGCACCATCTTTATAACGCTATATGGTTGCGCTATCATTATCCAACCGGTTAATAAGCCGGCGTTTTCAGGGAGAACAACGTGATATCCAGGAGATCAGTTTCACTCGCGGTCGCAGCCGCTGGGCTGTTGTACGCCACGGCGCCCGCGCTGGCCCAGCAGAAGACCATTACGGTCTGGTTCGGCAAGGGCTTCTACAAATCCGAGGACGACGCGCTCCTCGAGGCGATCAAGAAATTCGAGGCCAAGACCGGCATCAAGGTCGAACTGTCGCAATACGCGATCCAGGACATGATCCCGAAAACGGTGGCGGCGCTGGATTCCGGCACCGTACCCGATGTGGCCTATTCCGACAGCTATGACGTGCAGGCGCAGGGCAAGTGGGCGTTCGAGGGCAAGCTGGAAGACCTCTCCGACATCATGACGCCGATGAAATCGGCGTTCGCGCCGAACACGCTGGAGACAGTCAACCTCTATAACGACGTCGCCAAGAAGCGCGCCTATTACGGTTGTCCGCTGAAGCAGCAGAGCATGCACGTGCAGATCTGGAGCGACATGCTGGAACAGGCCGGCTTCAAGCAGAGCGACATCCCGACCAAGTGGGAGGATTACTGGTCGTTCTGGTGCGACAAGGTGCAGCCCGCCAGCCGCAAGGCGACCGGCCAGCGCGTCTATGCCGTCGGCCAGCCGATGGGCGTGGAATCCACCGACAGCTTCCAGTCGTTCTACACCTTCATGGACGCCTACAACGTCAAGCTGGTCGACGACGAGGGCAAGCTCCTGGTTGACGATCCCAAGGTACGTGAAAACCTGACCAAGGCGCTCAAGGACTATACCGACACCTACATCAAGGGCTGCACGCCGCCGTCCTCCACCACCTGGAAGGATCCGGACAACAACGTCGCCTTCCACAACAAGACGATCGTGATGACGCACAATTTCACGATCTCGATCGCGGCAAAGTGGCTGGACGACGCCAACAATCCGGCGCTGACGCCGGAGCAGCGCGCGCTCGGCAGGAAGAACTATGACGAAGTCATCATCACCTCGTCGTTCCCGAACAAGCCGGACGGCACCCCGATCAAGTACCGTTCCGACGTTAAGACCGGGCTGATGTTCACCGCCGCCAAGAACAAGGCCGAGGGCAAGGAGTTCATCAAGTTCCTGATGCAGGAAGAGAATCTCCGACCCTACATCGAAGGCGCGCTCGGCCGCTGGTTCCCGGTGACGACCGCCAGCCAGCAGAGCCCGTGGTGGCAGGCTGACCGGCATCGCAAGGCGGTGTACAACCAGTTCACCGGCGGCACCACGCCGTTCGACTTCACCAAGAACTGGAAGTTCACGATCCTGAACAACGAGAACGTCTGGGCCAAGGCGATGAACCGCGTGGTGAGCGAAAAGGTGCCGGTCGACAAGGCCGTCGACGAGCTGATCACCCGCATCAAGCAGATCGCGGGTTGATGTAGACGACACCGGCCGCCGCTCTTAAGTTGTCGTCCCGGCGCAGGCCGGTACCCATAGCCACAGGCGTGTGTTGTTGTGCGAAAGCCGTTGTACGGCGGCGTACAACACATCCGCCGCGGCGTATGGATCCCGGCCTCCGCCGGGACGACGGTGTGGCTGCGGCCGGCGTCTCCTGAGAATAGAGTTCAGACCATGGCAATCACGCTTTCGGCCGATCACGAGCTACCCGCCCCGCCGCTCTCGGCAAGGCTGACCACGCCGCAGGTGTGGGGCATCGTGCTGCTGGCGCCCTACGCCCTCGTGTTTCTCGCCTTCGTGGTCTATCCCGTCGGCTACGGGCTGTGGCTGGCGCGGCATCCGGCGAGCTATGTCGCGCTGTGGCACGACCCGATCTTTGCGCGCGCCGCCGTCAACACGCTGATCTTCCTCGTCATCGGCATCAACATCAAGATGGCGATCGCGCTGTTTCTGTCCGGCTTCTTCGCCCAGCAGCGCACCTGGATCAAATGGCTGTCGGTGCTGTTCATCCTGCCCTGGGCGGTGCCGTCGATCCCGACCATTCTTTCCGTGCGCTTCATGTTCAATCCGGAATGGGGCGTGGTCAATCAGCTGATCTTCAAGCTCACCGGCGAGGACGGACCGAACTGGCTGAACGACCCGACGGTGGCGCTCACCATGGCGATCGGCGTGCACATCTGGAAATCGCTGCCGTTCTGGACGCTGATCCTGATGACCGGGCGGCTGGCGATCCCGCATGATCTGTACGAAGCGGCCGAGGTCGACGGTGCAAGCTGGTCGCAGAAATTCCGCTTCATCACCTGGCCTTCGATGCAGATGCTCTACGTCACCTGCACGCTGCTCTCGATGATCTGGACGCTCGGCGACTTCAACAGCGTCTATCTGCTCACCGGCGGCGGCCCGGCCGACCTCACCCATGTGCTGGCGACGCTGGGCATCCGCTATCTCCGCCTCGACCAGCTTTCGCTGGCGATGGCCTCCATCGTCTGCGCGCTGCCCTTCGTGCTGCCGCTGGTCTATTTCATGATGAAACGGTTGTCGCGATGAAGCTGCCCACACTCCGCGAGATCGGCACCGAGGCAAAACTGCTGCTGATCGGCATTCCCGTGTTCATCTGGACCATGGTGCCGATCTACCACATGTTCCTGTTCGCGATCTCGCCGAAGGAAGACGCGTTCTCCGGAAAACTGTGGCCGGCGCATCCGACGCTGAACAATTTCAGCATCGTGTTCCACCAGCAGCATTACTTTCTGCGCGATTTCTGGATCCAGTTCCTGAATTCGGTGGTGATCGCGCTGTCGGCGGGCGCGCTGACGCTGACGATTGCCACCGCGGCCGCGTTCTCGATCTCACGGCTGAAGGTGCCCGGCGGGCGCTGGGTGATGAACCTGGCGCTGTTCACCTATTTCATCCCGGCGGCGTTCCTTGCCGTGCCGATGTACCGCACCATGGGCACCTACGGCCTGCTCAACAATCACTGGTCGCTGATTCTGGCGATGGTGACGATCGCTTCCCCTTACGCGATCTGGGTGCTGAAGCAGGCCTCCGACAAGCTGCCGGTTGAACTGGATGAAGCCGCCACCATGGACGGCGCCACCACGCTGCAACTGTTCCGTCTGGTCTATGTGCCGCTGATGATGCCCTCGCTGGTCGCGATCGGCACCTATGCGATCCTGCTGGCCTGGAACGAATATCTCTACGCGTTCCTGCTGCTCTCCAAGGACACCGAGATCACGCTTCCCGTGGCGCTCGGCAACTTCCTGGCCGCCGACGATTCGCCGTGGGAATTGCTGATGACCACAGGCTTCATCTACGCGCTGCCGCCGGCCGCGATCTATTACGCGTTCAAGCGGTATATGGT
>CADEDX010000682.1 GCA_902826195.1 uncultured Bradyrhizobium sp.
AATCGCCGCCGGGCAGTTTACCGGCGACACGCTGACCCACGTCAATACGATACTCGCCGATATTACGACCGCGATCTCGGCGGCCAACGCATCGGTGAACGGCGGTGGGACGTTCGGCAGCGTCGCGGCGGCGGAAACCGCGTTGCGCACCAGCCATCTCGACATTCTCGACATCGTCAACAACGACGCCAATCTCGCCGCGCTGGCGACGCAGGACGGCGCGAACGGATTCCTCGCCGCGCCCGTGGGTCTTGCCGACGGCGTCACGGCCGAAACCGCGCCGCACGCCAACCTCGCCGAGATCGGCGTCATCTTCAACGACCTGGCAAGCCAGATCCTCGGCGGCGTCAATGACGACAACGCGGCCCGGATCAGCAGCGATGTCAATGCGCTCATCACGGACATGCAGGCCTTGATGACGGCCAATCCGCTGCTGTTCGGCGGATTGACCGGCGTTCACGCCGAAGCGGTGGTACGGCAACTCGAGCTTGAGAACGCCTATATCGCGCAGGCCGGAATAGGTCCTGATGCGGGAAGGGCAAGTAACGATAACCTTCTCGACATTATCGACATCATTCAGGGCGACATCAACCTGGCCAACATGGCGAGCCAGGGCGGCGTATCCGGTTTCACGCCATTTGGCGACGCGCTGAGCCCGACGCCAAAATATCTCGACAACGACGCGCAGACCAACTTCTGGGCGAACTTCATCGCGCAGTCGAATTCGCTTGGGCAGCAGGCGATTGCGGCCGTGACCGCGCACGACGCGGACGCGACCGCGGCCGTCATCGCCGACCTGCAGACCTTCCAGACCGACGTCACCAATTTCGACGCCGCGCAGGGTGGCATCTTCCAGGCACGGTTCGACAATGAGCTGCTCGGCGATACCAGCACGCTCGGCGCCGAGGTGAGCAAGATGATCGAAGGCCTGCAGACCGGCAACGCGGCGCTGGTTAGCGCCGCCGCGGATCAGATGCACGCCAACTCCGCCGACGTCGGCGGCAACAATGTTCCGGTCGATGGTGGGACGTATAACCCCGATGGTCTGACGGTGGCCGAGGTGCTGTCGACCGCCGGAGCTCCGGCCGCGGTGGCTGCTGCAACACCGGCCGCCGCTGAAACCGCGACACCGGCGGCAACGGTGCCGGCGACGCTTGCTGCCGCCGACATTGGGACGCACGACGTCGATCTGGCGCCCGTGGAAATCCACCATTCGGCAGAAGGTCACCACTTCCACCACATGTGGGGATGACACAAAAAAGCAGCGGGCCAATCGGCCCGCTGCACATTGTTCGGATCCCGATATTACTGCTTGCTGGCCGGTGAATTGTCGGCCGGCAGGCTCTTGTTCAAATCCGTATTTGCCGGCGTCGGACGGCTCGGTGCCGCACCGGTGGTCGTGCCGCTCTCGGTGTTGGCGCGGGGCGTCACGTCGCGCATGCCGGGAGGCACGGACGGGCTCGTCGGGTTGGTCTGCGCCGTCTGGCTGGGCGGCGTGGTGCCGGCCTGGTTTACGCTGCTGTTGTTCAGCCCATAGAACAGCGCCCCCATCACCAGCGCGATGGCGACCGCGAACATCGCTATCCTGGCGCCGCCGGCGGGACGTTCGCCCATCTCGGGATCGGCAGGCAATTCGTTATCGGGACCGTTGAGGCGGGCCTGCTGGCGAATCTCTTCATCGATCGGGCCGGCGCGGTAAGGATCGTTTGGATTGGGTTGGTATGCCATAAATTGGTTCCTCCGTTAGCACCCCGCTGATACGTGGCGGGACAATGACTGGCGGCAACGGATGTTCCGCGACAAAGTTGCAACCCCGTAATGTTGGAACAGGTGATTCCGGTTCCCGATGTGAGGTTGCCATGTGGAGCCTGCCACCCAGCGATACCGTGCTGCATCTGCTGTCCTACGTGGCGCTGACCGCGCAGGCGATGACCGCGGCGCTCGCCGCCGGCCGCCGCAGCATGGACTGGGCCGGCGTGTGCATGCTCGGATGCATCACCGCGCTCGGCGGCGGCACGCTTCGCGACGTGCTGCTCGGGCATTATCCGCTGGTCTGGGTGCAGAACCCGTCCTATCTGGCGCTGACGGCGGTCGCGGCGTTCGCCTCCATCCTGATCGCGCGGCATGTGCACCGGCTCAATATCGCTTTCCTGGTGCTGGATGCGATCGGGCTCGTCGTCTTCACAATGGCCGGCTGCGATGTCGCCTGGCAAATGAACGCCTCGCTGCCGATCGTGATCGTGGCGGGCATGATCACCGGCTGTGCCGGGGGTGTGCTGCGCGACATCCTCTGCAACGACGTGCCGCTGCTGTTCCGCGCCGAACTCTACGCCAGCGTTTCCGTCGTGACCGGACTTTTCTACGCCACCGCGTTCGGGCTCAATCTCAACGACCAGCTTTGGACCGTGCTGACCTTTGTATTCGGTCTGACGCTGCGTCTGCTGGCGATCCGCTTCAAATGGGAGATGCCGAAGTTTGTGTTTAATGGCGAACGTTAAGTCACCAGTCGCGCTGCGGACCATTGCATCCCATCATTGCGAGGAGCGATAGCGACGAAGCAATCCAGTGCTGCGTTTGGCGCGCTATGGATTGCTTCGCTTCGCTCGAAATGACGGGGATAGAGCGGCACCTGCAGCCCATCCCATCGTTCCACGGGGGACGCCGGCCGTTGCCGCTCGTTACGGGGCTGGCAGAGCCTTCAGGTAGACGGCGATGGCGCGGACGTCGCCTTCGCTCATCTTCGAGGTCGAGTTCGTCACCACCTCCGACATCAGGCGGCCGGCCTGCTTCTTGCCGTTGCGGCCGTTCTGCAGATAGGCGGCGATGTCTTCCACGCTCCACGATTTCAGCCCTTGCTCGGTGGCGTCCAGCCGTGGCGCGGACGTGCCCTGCACGACGCCGCCGGCGAACTTTTCGCCGCCCTTGTCCGCGCCGAAGACGTTCTTCGGCGTATGGCAGCTGCCGCAATGCGCGACGCCCTCGACCAGATAGCGGCCGCGATTCCATTCCGCGCTTTTCATCTGGTCCGGCATCAGGAAACCCGGCGTCAGGAACAGCCAGTTCCAGACGCGCATCACAAAGCGCCAGTTGAACGGGAAGCGCAGCTCGGCTGCACGCGGCGGATTGCTCACCGGAGGCAGCGTCGCCAAATGGGCGCGAATGGCGAGAATGTCCGGGCGGGTCAGCCGGGTGAAATGCGGGTAGGGAAAGGCCGGGTAATAGCGCGAGCCGTCGCGTCCCACGCCGAGCCGCAGCGCGCGCAAGAAATCGTCGTCGCTCCAGGCGCCAAGACCGGTCTCGCGGTCCGGCGTCAGGTTGGCCGAGTAGATGCCGCCGAATGGTGAATCGATGCGTTTGCCACCGGCGAACGGCTTGGCCGGATCAGCGGTGTGGCAGCCGGCGCAGTTGCCGGCCTCGGTCAGCGCCTTGCCGCGTTCGACGTCTTGTTCGGTCGGCTGATAGGCCGGCTCGATCCTGGACTG
>CADEDX010000683.1 GCA_902826195.1 uncultured Bradyrhizobium sp.
CGGAGACGGCAGCGATCAGTCCATACGTGAAAGAGGGCTGCGGCCCGAACACCCACCAGCCAATGAACGCAAGGACGGCGATAGCGATCACAGCCGGCACAAACCAGCCTGATACCTTGTCCGCGAGGCGCTGGATCGGCGCGCGGCTGCGCTGCGCGTCAGCAACCAACTGCACGATCTGCGACAGCATCGTGTCGCGGCCTACGCGCTTTGCTTCGATGACGAGAGCGCCGGTCTGATTGAGAGTCCCGGCAATGACGGCATCACCGACGCCCCGCGTGACGGGCATGGATTCGCCGGTCACCATGGACTCATCGACCGTCGAGCGCCCGTCGATGACAACGCCGTCGACCGGCGTCTTCTCGCCAGGGCGGACGCGCAACCGATCGCCGACGATGATTGCATCAAGCGGTACTTCCGCTTCTTCGCCATCACTGATGCGCCGTGCAGTCTTGGGAGCAAGGTCAAGCAGGGCGCGGATGGCCCCGCCCGTGCGCTCGCGGGCGCCTAGCTCCAGAACCTGTCCGAGGAGCACAAGCACTGTGATGACGGCCGCGGCTTCAAAGTAGACAGCGACATCACCGTGGGGGCCGCGGAACTCTGGCGGAAAAGCCGACGGGAAGAGCAGGGCAACCACGCTGTAGATCCATGCCACGCCCGTGCCGAGCGCAATCAGCGTGAACATATTGAGGCTACGGTTGACGAGCGAAGCATAAGCCCGTTCGAAGAACGGCCAACCCGCCCACAGGACCACCGGTGTCGCGAGGCCAAACTGGATCCACGCATTGATATTCGGAGGTACAAGGGCATCAACGTTGAATAGGTGTCGGCCCATTTCCAGCACGAGAACTGGCAGTGCGAGCGCAAGACCCACCCAGAAGCGACGCGACATGTCGGCGAGCTCGGGGTTCGGCGCGGCGTCTGCCGTCGGCATCATCGGCTCGAGCGCCATTCCGCAGATCGGGCAGGAGCCCGGGCCATCCCGCACAATCTCCGGATGCATTGGGCAGGTCCATTTCGCGCCGGCGGCAGCGGAGGCCACTGCGGGTTTAGCGGAGGGCGCTTGTGCATGGTGATGATGTCGACCAGCGTCCTGACCGCCAGCGTGCGCAACCTTGGCCCCATCCGCGGAGCAGCAGCTGTGTTCGGTCTTGGCGGCAGGTTTCAGATATCGACCAGGCTCGGCCTGGAATTTCGTTTTGCAGCCCGCGCTGCAGAACAGCACCTCGTGGCCGTCGTGCGTTTCGCGATGGGGCGTATCTGGTTTCACCGTCATGCCGCAGACGGGATCTTTCAGTTCAGATCCTTCAGGGTGGGTATGCGCCATGGCGCCCTCCGGGGCTTGCATTTCGTCTCCCGGACATATACCCTATGGGGGTATCAATCAAGTACCCGGGAGGGGTATATGGAAAAATCGGTTTCCGAGAAGGTTCTGAAGAATCTGAACCGGGTAGAAGGGCAGGTTCGCGGCATCGCGAAAATGGTCGAGGTGGACCGCTATTGCATTGATGTGGTGACACAGATCGAAGCGGCCCGTGCTGCGCTCGCGCGCATCGAAAGCGACCTGTTGCGGCAACACCTTGGCCATTGCGTGCACCGCGCTATGAACTCGAAGAACGCTTCAGAGCAGGAAAAGGTCATCGAAGAACTCGTCGGCGTCTTCCGGCGTTGACAGCTTCGCACCCGATGCCGTCGCAATCATAAATCGTTTGTCCGCTGTCCGCGGGGCGCCCGGAGTCGTCGTCCGCCTGTAGTCACGGCCAAGACGTTCACCGAGATCGTCAGCTCAAAGAAAATGCACAGGGGCGAAACCGCCGCCTTCAGTGCGGAAATTTGTCGTTTGGCCTTGGTAGAGCCGAGCCGCCGCCAAGAGCAGCTTTCCCTCATATGTATAGAGGCGCACGTCGATCTTTCTTGGCAGCGGCGCATCGCCGATCTTCACGAGGCGTTCGGTGGGTGGGGCGATGTCCTGTGCGATGTACTCGGAGACCAGTATCCCGGACCAAACCGATTTCGTCAGCTTGTCGCCGCGATAGACCGCTTTGCCCCCGTGGCCTGCAACCGGTTTGAAGAACAACCCTTTGCGCTGGGACCATAGTTGCTCAGCGTTGTCGTGTGTGACGTGAATCGCCTTGGGAATATATGCCAGCGTCTGGATGGCATCAGGCGCAACGGCCCAGCCGCGCAATTGGTCCACATCCGATAGTAGCACCAAATTTCGCTTGTCAGCGAACAGTGCGTGCGTGCGGGGGTTGGGCGTCACCACGACAGCGCCATCAAGATAGGCATCGCGCAGTGTCTTGTGGCGCTCCTCGGTGAGTGAGAAATCAACCAGGCGGTTGTAGACAAGATCGACGGCGGTTTCACCTGCACGAAGCTTTCCACCCACGTAGGAAAGTTCTGCTGGATCGGCTATTATGGTCGAGACGCCCTGAGCTTCAAGCAGCTGCCGGGCCAGCAGGAACTCGGGATAGAGATACTGCTCCGTTGGCGCATCATCGATGATCGCGACGGTCTGGGGCCGCCCCGCGCCACGCTGCCGCCGCCACTCGCTCTCAAACATCGTGACCACGGCCTCGTCAAACCCTCCCACGGTCGTACCCTTCTTGAGCGGTTCGACTATGTCGCAACAGGCCAGCTGCGCACGCGCACTGAAGGCATTCAAAAAAGCGCCGCCGGCGTTCGTGTTGATTTCGATGAGGCGAGGCGCCTCTGAACCAAGATGAAAATCGTATCCCATGAATGCGCCGGCCGGACCAAAATCGCGCAGCGCAATATCAGGCGCCCACTTCAATACGGCATCGATGTAGGCGGGGAGCCGGGCGGTTTTCTCGATCGCGAGCACGATTGCCAGCATCGCGTCACGATCGGACTCCGGCAGGAACACCGGCACATTCGCGAACAGATGAGGCCGGCTCACAATATGGGTCGCGTAAAAATCAGGAACAGCAGCAACCGCCTGCATCGCCGTTGCCAAAGCGTGGCGGTCGAGCGTGATGCAGAAGCAGCTGCGATTCAACTCGTTTGCAAGTTCTCGCGCGCGAGCGACGGAGTCGCCCGGCGGGCAGCCGGTGGATTGGCACGAAATAGGGAGGACGCTGTCAGTCAAGTCGCGCGCCCTCCTGTGCGGTGAATAACGCCTACAAGATTGTGTCGCGTCAAAGACCGTCAGCTTGATCCAACGCAAGACATTGTCCAGCTCTTATTGCGAATGCTTGGCCATAGCTTGCTTGGAGCATCAGCCGAGGTTCGTACGCCACGATGTGCCTCATTTCAGGCGTTCTGTACTTGCCCACCCACCGGCGGGCCTTAGGGAGAATAACCATGATTTCGTCAAAACGTGCTGCATTCGCAATCGCCGCGATTGCCTTCGCTGCTGCAGGCTGCGCTCAAGCTCCAGCGCCGCGAGCCGACATGAAGATGGCCGACGCGGATCACATGATGATGCAATCGTGCATGTCCATGTCGCACGAAGACATGA
>CADEDX010000684.1 GCA_902826195.1 uncultured Bradyrhizobium sp.
CCGCCGCGCTTGCCGAGGGCCCAAGCTTCTTCCAGGCGTCGATGTCGCTCTCCTTCGGATTGAGATAAAAATCCTGAAGCAGCGACACCGACAGTTCCGGGGTCTGCGCGCCCTGGGTCTCGCGGTTGACGTTGACCGCGACACGGCGGAACACGGTTGCCACCTCGAGCCCGGGGACCTGGATCTCCTTGACCAGCGCGGCGGTGAAAGGGCTGTTGCGGCCGACACCGTCGGCGGCGACGCTGTTGGATTGCGTCGAATAGGCGATCAGCATTCCCTGCGAGCGCTCGATCTTGGCCAGGCCACGCGTCGCGCCGATACCGCGACTGCTCTTGTTATCCGCCACGCTGTTCGCGAAAGGATTGTCCCGGCAGGCGTCCAGCACCAGCAGCTTGACACCGGCGGTGTAGTTGAGCGCTTCGACGACGTCGTCGAGCTTGATCAAATCGAACGGCGTGAATGAGCTCCCGATCTTCAAGTCGACCGGCACCAGATAGTTCTGGCCGTTGATCTGCATCCCATGTCCGGAATAATAGATCAGGCCCGCGTCGGTGCCCCTCACCCGCTGGGCAAAGCGGCCGAGCGCGGCGTACATCGCCGATCTGTCGAGGTCGCGGCCGTCGATGACTGCAAAACCCACGCGCTTGAGCTGCTCGGATATGTCGTCCGCGTCGTTACGGCTGTTGTCGAGTTCCGGCACCGAGCGGTAGGCGCCATTGCCGATCACGAGAGCAACGCGCGGTTCGGCGGCGCGTGCCTCGGCCAGCAGGCCGAACGCGACCACCAGACCAACAGCGAAGAACCGGACTGCGGCATCTATGCGCATGACAGCAGCAGAATAGGCCGATTGAGGCCTGATTTCAACGTGCGGCCCGCGCTCATGTGACCGTGACCGATCAGATCGCCTTGTCGTTTTCCGGATAGCGCGGGACAACCGGAATAAAGATGGGTGGCTTGCCAATTTATCGTGGTGCCCCGTCCAAACTTGTTGATCGTCGAGGCCCATGTTAGCGTTAGGCGGGAGCTGTTCATGCGTCGACTTGCAAGCCTTTGCCTGATCGTTCTTGCGACAATGGCCGTGGACGCTCGATTCGAGGCCGGCGCACAGCAGCCAGCCCCGACGAGAAGCCCATCCGCGGCGAACGCCCGCATCTTCTTCATCGATCTCAAGGACGGCGCGACCATTCCCTCCAAGGTCAAGATCCGCTTCGGGATCGAGAACATGGAGATCGCGCCGGCAGGAACAGCCAAGCCGAATACCGGTCATCATCACCTTCTCATCGACACGCCATTACCGCCGCTCGACCAACCGATCCCGAGTGACTTCAACCACATTCATTTCGGCGCCGGCCAGACCGAAGCGGAGATTACACTGTCCGCAGGAGAGCACACTTTGCAGCTCCTGTTGGGTGATCAGGCTCACATTCCGCACGTTGCGCCTGTCGTGTCCGAGAAGATTCGCGTCAGGGTCGACGCGGCGACCGTCGAAAAGACCCGAACCCCCGCGCCGGCTGGCGCCAGCGTGTCCCTGGTCGAGCCTGTGGACGGCGCCACGGTGGGCCGTAACGTCAAGGTGAAGTTCGGCGTCTCCGGAATGGAACTGGCGCCGGCGGGCACCAACAAACCAAACAGCGGACATCACCACCTGCTGATCGATACCCCGCTCCCACCGCTCGATCGCGAGATTCCGAGCGACCTCAACCATCTGCATTTCGGCCGCGCCCAGACCGAGACGGAGATCACGCTGGCGCCCGGCGACCACACGCTGCAGCTATTGCTCGGCGATCACGAACACCTTCCTCATGATCCCCCGGTCTTTTCCAAGGTCATCCGCGTTCGCGTCTCCGATAAGTCGCCGGAAAAGACCGCGCAGGCCGCGCCCAGGGAAGCAACCAAATCCGGCCGCCAGCCCTCGCCGCCCGACGCCGCGGTCTATTTCGTCTATCCGACCAACCGCGACAGCATCTATCCGAACTCGACGATCCGCTTCGGCCTGCGCAACATGGGCGTTGCGCCTGCGGGCATCGCCAAGCCCAATACCGGCCATCATCATTTGTTGATCGATGTCGAAACGCCGCCGCTGGATCAGCCGCTGCCGAGCGACCTGAACCACATCCATTTCGGCAACGGCCAGACCGAGAAGAAGATCACGCTTTCCCCGGGCAAGCATACGCTGCAATTGATCCTGGCTGACGAGCGCCACATCCCGCATGATCCGCCGGTAATTTCCGAACGCATCGAGGTTTTCGTCAAGACGGTGCGAAAGCGCTCCCGTAGAAGATGAGTGAGTAACCATGCGCCACGGACGATTAGCGACCGCGCTACTCTTTTCGATGATTGCACTCATGCCGGTGTCGGCGCCGCTGCAGATCGCGCAGGCGGCCGAGCGCACCGCGTCCGCGCCACAGTCCGTGGTCTATTTTCACTACCCTGCCGACGGGATGCGCGTTCCCGAGCGCTTCACGGTGAAGATCGGGCTGAAAGAGATGGGCGTGGCGCCCGCCGGCGTCAACAAGTCGTTCACCGGACACCATCATTTGTTGATCGATACCGACATGGTCGCGCTCGATGAGCCGATCCCCTCCGATTACAATCACATTCATTTGGGCGGCGGGCAAACCGAAGTGGTGCTGACGCTGCCGCAGGGAACGCACACCTTGCAGCTGCTGCTCGGCGACCACGAGCACGTGGCGCATCAGCCCCCGGTCATGTCGAAGAAGATCACGATCTATGTACGCTAGCAGAACGTTCGCCGGGTGCGCCGGGCTACTCCGCCGGTCCGTCCTCGCGACCCTTGCGCTGCTGATATCGCTGATGGCGAACGCCACGGCCTTTGCCCAAAACACGCCCGCCGAACCCAAACGGGTCGCGCTCGTCATCGGCAACGGCGCCTATCCACAGTCGCCGATCGCCTCGGCAGCCGGCGACGCACGCACCTTTGCCGATGTTCTGCGCGAAGGCGGCTTTGACGTGGTCTATGCGGAGAACGCCCGACGGCCGGAGATGGAGGCGGCGGTCGGCGCGTTCACTAAGAAACTGGGCTGGGGCGTGACGGCCGTGGTCTATTTCGGCGGTCACGCCATCCGCTACCAGGACCGCAACTTCCTGCTGGCGGTCGATTCGAAACTTGCCAACGAGGCCGACATCCGCGTCGAGGGGATCGACATCGATCTCATCCTCGATCCGCTGATCGTCTCGCGTCCGGCCGGTTGCGTCGTCATTCTCGACGCCGCGCGCAAAAATCCCTGGCAGCAGGCGATCCTGCCGAGGTTCCGCGGACTTTCCGCGCAGTCGCCGATATCAGGCGTGACCGTGATCTATCCGACCGCCCCGGGCGAAGTCGTCGGCGACGCACCGCGCGACGCAAACCTGTTTGCCGTTGAATTGATCAAGCAGGCCAAGGTCCAGGCATTGCCGTTCAAGGAAGTGCTGAAGCGGGTTCGAATGGCCGTCGCCCAGGCCACGCGCGATAGGC
>CADEDX010000685.1 GCA_902826195.1 uncultured Bradyrhizobium sp.
CAGCAATCCGGTGGCTAGCAGTCCCGGCGGCGCCAGGGGGGTGACGACGTTAAGGGAACGCGCGATCATCGCCGACCAGTTGCTTTCGTGGATCAGTCGGGGCCAGTTGCGGGGCAGGGCCACCAGTTCGTCGCCATTGACGGCATAGGCGCGGAGTTCTCCGCCCTCGAAAATGCGCGCCATCAACAGCCTGCCGCGGGGGCGGATCGAGGTCACCTGCGCCAGATCATGCGACTTGGCGACGATGTGAATGGCCTCGGGCAACGATACCAGCCGGGCCGACCTGAGCGGAGGCGGGCTTGCCTGAAAGCTCCAGCCGACCGCCAGGCACAGCCGGTCAGTGGGCTCAGCACGATCAGGGGCAGCGTGAACCACGCGGTACCCTTGTGCCAGCCGGAAAGGCTGTTTCGCAGTCGCGGCAGCCCCATGAAAATGCCGAGGCCCATGATCGCGACCATGCCGATGGTCGATGAGACGACCAGCCAGGATTGACCGAGCAATCGTTCATGCGTGCGCCGTGCCCACAGGAAGAGCGCCGGCAGGGCCGCGCTCCCGCTGACCTTCTCGCCGCTTTCAAGATCGATCTCCGCCGGATCGGCGCCCTGCAAGATGATGCGTCGCTCCGCTGAATTGATGGAGACGCCGCGTGCCTTGCCTTCGGGATCGTACCGCCGGATGAGATCGGCGACCCGCGCCGCATCGACGGATTGCGGCCTGATGGAACTCGCCTGAAGCGCAGGCTCGAAAGAGAGAATGAGCCCGGTCAAGACGATGGCGAGCAGCGGCAGCGCGAAGACGAGCGTGATCCAGCGGTGAAATCTGAGCAATAGCAGTTTGGACATCTCGTTCTCCGGACGCGGCGCGACAATGGCGCTCACGGCCGCGCAGCACAAATGACGCTTTGGTCATGTTCGCCATTGATCCTGCACAATTTTGCCGGGGCCGGCGCGTTACGTCGGCTCAGCGTGCGACGTCGCTCCACTCCGGGCAGGCGCGCTGGTCGACCGGCACCAGCCAGGCCTTGTAGTTGGTCTTGTCGATCACTTCAGCCGGTTTTTGGTGAAGACGGCGATGGTCATCTGGTTGTCTGCGGCCCCCCAAGAATTCGTCATTGCGAGCGCAGCGAAGCAATCCATGGCGCGGCAAGTGAAGATATGGATTGCTGCGTCGCTACGCTCCTGGCTATGACGGCGGTGAGCCGTTATAGCCACAAAATCTTCTTCCGATAATCGAGATCGGTCAGCAGCGGCTGCGCCGGTCCCTCATGAAACACCGCGCCGCGCTCCAGCGCGAAGACGCGGTCGGCGAGCGCCAGCACGAGGTCGAGGTTGTGTTCGACGATCACGATCGAGATATGCTGCCGGAGCCTGTCGAACACCTTGAACAGTTCGAGGATCACCGCCGGCGCCAGTCCCTCGAACGGTTCGTCGAGCAGCAGCAGCTTGACGTTGCCCGACATCGCCCGCGCCACCGCCACCATCTGCTGCTCACCGCCGGAGAGATAGTCCGCCGCGACGTCCATGCGTTCGCGCAGCCGCGGGAAATAGTCGAGGATCTGCGCCTCGTCCCACACCACGCCGTTGCTGCCGTCGGTCTTGCGCGCCAGCCGCCCGAGCGAGAGGTTTTCCCGAACCGTCATGCCGGCGAACAGGCCGCGGCCCTGCGGCACGTAGCCGATGCCGGCGCGCGCGATATCGGGCGCGGGCAGGCGGGAAATGTCGATGCCAGCATAGGCGATTTTGCCCGACGACAGCGGCACCAGGCCGGCCAGTGTCTTCAGCAGCGTCGACTTGCCGGCGCCGTTGCGGCCGAGCAGGGCGACGATCTCGCCCTCGCGCACGTCGAGCGTGGCTTCGTGCAGAATATGGCTTTTGCCGTAAAACGTGTTGACGCGCTCGAAGCGCAGCACCGGTTCGATGCTCGCGCCGGTGCGGGCGCTACTCGCGTGTTCGACCGCGGGGATGCCGGTGCCGGTATAGATCTGCTGCACGCGCTGATCGGCGCGCACGGCTTCCGGCGTGCCGGTCATCAGCACCTCGCCCTGGTTCATCACGGTGACGGTGCGCGAGAAGCCGAGCACGCGGTCGATGTCGTGCTCGACGATCAGGACCGAAATATTGGCGGCGATGTTTTTCACGAGGTTCGAGACGCGCTCGCGCTCGGCGGCGGCAAGGCCCGCCAGCGGCTCGTCGAGCAGCAGCACCTGCGGCTTGGAGCCGAGGGCGATGCCGAGATCGACCAGCCGCTGCCCGCCATAGGACAGCTCGCCGGCCTCGATGGTCTCGATGCCTTCGAGGCCGAGGAATTTGATCAGTTCCGCGGTCTCGGCGTGGATATCGCTGTAGTGATCGATGTCGCGCCAGAGGTTGAAGCGCCCGGCGTTCTGCGCCTGCAGCGACAGCCGCAGATTTTCGTAGATCGTCAGCCCCTTGAACAGATTGGTGATCTGGAACGAACGTGTCAGGCCCTGGTGGCAAATCGCCTCCGACGACACGCCCTGAATCTCTCGGCCGTTCAGCCTGATGGTGCCGCTATCGGTCGGGTAGAGGCCGGAGACCAGATTGAACAGCGTGGTCTTTCCGGCGCCGTTCGGCCCGATCAACGCATGGATCTCACCAGCGCCGACCTTGAGGCTGGCGTCGGTCACCGCGCGAATGCCGCCAAAACTCTTGGAGACGCCGCGCACGTCGAGCACGATGCCGTCGAGCCCTTTCGGCAGCAGGAAGGCCGGCAGCGTCAGGCCTTCGTAGATTTTCCGTCGGCTCATCGCCGCGGACTCTTCCGGCGGCGGCCACCAGCGCTTTGAGAGCGTCGTCCAGATGCCGACGATACCGCCCGGCGAATACAGCACGAAGGCGACGAAGACGAGGCCGAACCACAACAGCCAGTTCGACGTCCAGATCGAAAACAACTCGCGGAACAGGATGAAGAACAGCGCGCCGATCGCCGGTCCCAGCATGCTGCGCATGCCGCCGATCACGACGACTGCCAACAGCTCGCCGGAGAAGGGCACGGAGACCGCTTCGGCGGAGACCAGGTAATTCTGGAAGCCGATCAGCCCGCCGGCAAAGCCGGTGACGACCGCGGAGATCACGAACACGCCAAGCTTGTAGCGCTCGACCGGATAGCCCTGGAACGTGGCGCGCAGCTGGTTCTCGCGGATCGCCATCAGCACATGGCCGAACGGCGAGCGCACCAGCCGCAGCAGCAGGTAGAGCACGCCAAGGCAAAGCACGGACGCGACAATGTAGTAGTTCAGCGCGCTGTCGAGGCTGAACGGCCCGACGCTGCCGCGCTTCAAGCCGCCAAGGCCGTCCTCGCCGCCGGTCACGGCCGTCCAGCGGAAGGCAATGGTGTAGGTCAGCGCCGACAGCGCCAGCGTCAGCAGCGAGAAGTAGACGCCGCGCCGGCGCAGGATGACGAAGCCGACGAAGGTCGCGAT
>CADEDX010000686.1 GCA_902826195.1 uncultured Bradyrhizobium sp.
GCACCAACGCGCCGCCTCGCCCGGTCGGTCCTGAAACCACAGGCTCGACACTGACGTCGACCCTGGTGGCGCCGGCGTGGCGAAACACATTGGTCAGCGCTTCCTGGATGGTGCGATAGATGGTCAGGTCCGCAGTCTCGCCGGTGTCGCCCAGCGACGGTGAGATCGCCGTTTCGATCGCGACGTCGGGATGCGATTCTCCCCATAACCGCAGCAGCGCCCCCAGTGCCTCGCGCAGGCCAAGCTCTGTCAGACCGGCGGGCCGCAGCTTTTCGAGAACCCGCCGGTTGGATTGCTGCAAGGCATTGACTTGCTCCAGGATGGCGCTGCCGTGCTTTCGCACCACGTCCACGGTCGGGGTCTTTGCATCCGCGATCCGCGTCAGCGCGCTGGCATGCGCGCGCAAGGCAAACAGATACGGCCCGAACTCGTCATGCAGTTCGCGCGCAATCTCCTTGCGCTCGACGTCCTGCAGCGAGACGACGCGCTCGGCCAGACGCCGCTTGTCGTCGACCGCGCTGCCCAGCGTCGCCGCGAGGTGATTCAGTTTCTCGCAGATGGCAACCAGTTCGGGCGGACCATCCGGTTTGACACGCGTATCGTAGCCGCCGGCCTCGATTTTGATCATGGCATCCGAAAGCGCCTGGATCGGCGCCAGCGCCCGGCTGACGACCCTGGACGTGATGAGAAACAGGACCACCGCAATCACCGTTCCAATCTGCAACTGCGTGATAATGCCGTCCCAGATCTCGGCCATCTCGTCGTTCGGATGCGAGGTGATCAGGAGCGAGTCAGCCGTGCCCTTGATCGAGATCGGCACGCTTACCGTGATCTTCTCGGGATGAACGAGCGCGACGAACCACGCCGGCGCCGGGCGTACATCGGCACCCGCATCAATCGCCGCCTCTGGCGCCCCCGCCGCCCCTCCCTGCCGCATGATACTGACGTGGCGAAGACGGTTGAGGTCATCGACGATCCGGTTCAGCCGCGCTTCAGCATCCGGTGCCTCGTTCAGTCCCGTGACGATTGTGCCGATGAATTCACGCGCCAGCCGCACAACGCTTTGATCTTCGGCCCGGACGCGCGGTCCGGCTTCAAGCACCAACCGCGCAATGTTGGCGGCCAGCCCGAGCGCAAGGACCAGCGCGAGCAGCAGGTTGATCCGGGCACGCAAGGAAAACTTTTGCCACATGGTTGTTTTGTCCGAGAGCGAAGTCGCGCTTGTCCGGGAGTGAAGTCGTCTCCAGTTCCCGAAACGCAGGGAGCGTTGACAGATAAAACCGGCGTCTGTCTAATCGAACCGTATCGCAACATCGCACGGGTTGCATGATCATCGACGGCAGGCGGTGCCTGCGAACGCGCCGAGGTTCTGTTTGATGCGGTGCAGCAACGGGAGTAACGCGGGTGTTCGGGACCAAGGCCAATGCGTGTTCTGATCGTTGATGATCATCGCATCGTAGCCTCGGGGTGCCGCGCCTTGTTCGCGGACGATCCCGAGATCGACATCCTGGACGCCTCCGACGCCGAGAGCGGCGAACGCGTATTCGCCGAACGGCTGCCTGACATCTGCGTGCTCGACATCAACCTTCCGACGGTTTCCGGTTTCGAACTTGCGCGGCGCCTGCTCGCGCGCGACGCCTCTGCCCGCATCATCATGTTCAGCATGAACGACGATCCGGTATTTGCCGCGCGCGCCATCGAGGTCGGCGCCAAGGGCTACGTGTCCAAGTCTGGAGATCCGCAGGACCTGGTCGAGGCGATCCACGAAGTCGCCAAGGGCGGGGTCTATCTACCGCCGGCGATGGCGCGCAGCCTTGCCTTCGCAAAACCCAGCTTCGCGCGGAATCCGCTTTCCAAATTGACCGCCCGCGAGATGGAAATCCTCCGCCTGCTCAGCGCCGGCAAGAGCCTGTCGGAGATTGCGTGGCTGATCCATTCCTCCTACAAGACCGTCGCCAACACGTCGTCAATCATGCGCCACAAGCTCGGTGTACGCACCTCGGCCGAACTGGTGCGGTTCGCCATCGAGAGCGGCGTGGCGTGATCGTGCTGCGCGGCGCAGGACAAGCAACATCATGACCATGCAAACCGTTTCGCTCAACAAGGCTTACGGGGGAACGCAGGGCGTCTACCGCCATGCCAGCCGCGAAACCGGAACCGACATGACCTTCTCGGTCTATGTCCCGCCGCATGCCGCCGGCGCGAAACTGCCGGTGGTCTGGTATCTTTCGGGACTCACCTGCACCCACGCCAACGTGACGGAAAAAGGCGAATTCCGCAGCGCCTGCTCCGAGCTTGGACTGATCTTCGTCGCGCCCGACACCAGCCCGCGCGGCGAAGGCGTGCCCGGCGATCCCACCAACGCCTATGATTTCGGGCTCGGCGCCGGGTTCTATGTCGATGCAACGCAACAGCCGTTCGCGAAAAATTACCGCATGTGGAGCTATGTCACCCAAGAGCTGCCAAAGCTGGTCGCCGGAAATTTTCCCGTCGACCCCGATCGGCAATCCATCCTCGGCCATTCCATGGGCGGCCACGGCGCGCTGACCATTGCACTCCGCCACCCCGGCCGCTACCGCGCGGCAAGCGCGTTTGCGCCGATCGTCGCGCCCTCGCAGGTGCCTTGGGGCATCAAGGCGCTCGGCGGCTATCTCGGCAGCGACCGGCACGCGTGGCGCAAGCACGATGCGGTTGCGTTGATCGAGGACGGCGCCAAAGTGCACGGCCTGCTGGTCGACTATGGCGACGCGGATAACTTCCTGACCGAACAGCTCCGCCCGGAGCTGCTGCAGAGCGCGTGCGAGAAAGCCGGCATCTCCCTCACCTTGCGCAAACAGCCCGGCTACGACCACAGCTACTATTTCATCTCCACCTTCATGTCCGCTCATCTGCACTGGCATTCCGAACGCCTGAAGGGATGAAGCCACCCCCACAGAATTGAGTTGCAAGCCGGGATCATTCGGTCATGGTTCAAGCCAACGGTCCCCGACGCAGCCGCGTTGAGAAGGCCGCTCAGGGAGGAACCATGATCCGATGGCCGGTCGCTGCGATCTGTTTTTGCATCGCGGCTACCCCCGTGTGCGCGGCCGACGCCACCGAGATCGGCATCGGCTATCTTGCCCGCGCCGGCATCAAGCCAAAATTGTCGCTCGTCGAAATGCCGGCTGAGAATGACGGCATTGCCGGTGCGCGTCTTGCCGTCGAGGACAACAACACGACAGGAAAGTTCCTCAACCAGCGCTTCACGCTGGAAGAAGTCCGGCTCAAGGACAGTGACGACGTCGCAAAGGCCGCAACCGCGCTGGCCGCGCGCAACAATTTTGTGGTTGCGGATCTTGCGGCGGACGATTTGCTGAAGGCCGCCGACGCGCTGCGCGATCGCGGCACGCTTCTGTTGAATGCCGGCGCCATCGACGACCGGCTGCGCGAGCAGGATTGCCG
>CADEDX010000687.1 GCA_902826195.1 uncultured Bradyrhizobium sp.
GGTACTTCCTGACTGCGGACTACGCGTTCGGTCATGCGCTCGAGCGCGACACCACCGCGGTCATCGTCAAGTCGGGCGGCAAAGTGATCGGCTCCGTCAAGCATCCGCTCAATTCATCGGACTTCTCCTCGTTCCTGCTACAAGCGCAGGCCTCGAAGGCCAAGATCATCGGCATGGCGAACGCCGGCGGCGACACCACCAACACGATCAAGCAGGCATCCGAGTTCGGCATCGTCGCCGGGGGCCAGAAACTCGCCGGCCTTCTGCTGTTCATCACCGACGTGCATTCGCTCGGCCTGAAGGTGGCGCAGGGGCTGAGCTTCACCGAAACCTTCTACTGGGACCTGAACGACGACACCCGCGCGTTCTCCAAGCGCTTCTCCGAGCGCATGAAGAACAAGGCGATGCCGTCGATGGTGCAGGCCGGCGTCTATTCGGGCCTGCTGCATTATTTCAAGTCGCTGGAGGCGATGGGCGGCAATCCGCATGACGGCGCCAAGGTTGTCGCCAAAATGAAGGAACTGCCGACCGACGACAAGCTGTTCGGCAAGGGCTCGATCCGCGCCGACGGCCGCAAGATTCATCCGGCGTATCTGTTCGAGGTCAAGAAGCCTTCGGAATCCAAGGGGCCGTGGGACTATTACAAACTGATCGGCACCACGCCGGCAGACCAGGCTTTCCGGCCGCTGTCGGAAAGCGCCTGTCCGCTGGTCAAGAAGTAACAATAACAGCCTGCCGGCATCGCGCCGGCGGGTATAAACGGGATTGAGTGCGAACAGATGCAAGCTCTATACGCCCAGCTCCTGGTGGGGTTGATCAACGGATCATTCTACGCGCTGCTCAGTCTCGGGCTCGCCGTGATCTTCGGCATGCTCAATATCATCAACTTCGCCCACGGCGCGCTCTACATGATGGGCGCGTTCTGTGCGTACTTCCTGCTCAATAACTACTATTTCAGTATCGGCTATTGGTGGGCGCTGATCTTCGCACCGATTGCGGTCGGGATTTTCGGCATGTTCCTGGAGCGGACCATGCTGAAGTTCCTGACTGGCCTCGATCATCTCTACGGATTGCTGTTGACCTTCGGCATCGCGCTGATCGTGCAGGGCGTCTTCCAGAACTATTTCGGCTCGTCCGGGCTGCCCTATGCGATCCCTGATTATCCGCAGATCGGCGAATGGCGCGGCCTGCAGGGCGGGATGAATCTCGGCTTCATGTTCCTGCCGGTCTATCGCGGCTGGGTGGTCATTTTCTCGCTCGTCGTCTGCATCGCCACCTGGTATCTGATCGAAAAGACCCGGCTCGGCGCCAATCTGCGCGCCGCCACCGAAAACCCGACGCTGGTGCGCGCGTTCGGCATCAACGTGCCGCGGATGATCACGCTGACCTACGGGCTCGGCGTCGGCCTTGCGGCGCTGGCCGGCGTGCTGTCGGCGCCGATCAACCAGGTGCGGCCGCTGATGGGCGCCGACCTCATCATCGTCGTGTTCGCGGTGGTGGTGATCGGCGGCATGGGATCGATCATGGGGTCGATCATCACCGGCTTTGCCCTCGGCGTGATCGAGGGACTGACCAAGTATTTTTATCCCGAGGCTTCCAACACCGTGGTTTTCGTTCTGATGGTCCTGGTGTTGCTGATCAAGCCGACGGGACTGACCGGACGGGCGGCCTGACATGAGCGCATTGACTGACGACACCCTGCCGGTAACGCCGCGCGCCGTGCGCGACGAGATGATCGTGTTTGCGGCGATGGCCGTGCTGCTGGGGTTGGTGCCGCTGACCGGCATCTATCCGTTCTTCGTGATGCAGGCCTTGTGCTTCGCGCTGCTCGCCTGCGCCTTCAACCTCCTGATCGGCTATGGCGGCCTGCTGTCGTTCGGCCACGCGATGTTTCTGGGCACCGCGGGTTATTGCACCGCGCATGCGCTGAAGGTGTGGGGGCTGTCGCCGGAACTCGGCATCGTGGTCGGCGTCGCGGCCTCGGCGGCGCTCTCCGTGATCACCGGCTTCATCTCTATCCGACGCCAGGGCATCTACTTCTCGATGATCACGCTGGCGCTGTCGCAGCTGCTCTACTTCATCTATCTGCAGGCGCCGTTCACCCACGGCGAAGACGGCATTCAGGGCATTCCGCAGGGCTACCTGTTCGGCATCTTCAATCTAGCCAAGCCGACGGTGCTTTACTACGTCGTGCTGGTCGGGTTCCTCGCCGGTTTCCTCCTGATCTACCGCACCATCAACTCGCCGTTCGGCGAGGTGTTGAAGGCGATCCGCGAGAACGAGCCGCGGGCGATCTCGCTGGGCTACAAGACCGACCAGTACAAGCTGCTGGCCTTCATCCTGTCCGGCACGCTGGCGGGCTTTGCCGGCTCGCTGAAAGTGTTCGTGGCGCAGAACGCCTCGCTCACCGACGTGCACTGGTCGATGTCCGGCGAAATCGTGCTGATGACGCTGGTCGGCGGCCTCGGCACTGTATTCGGCCCGGTCGTCGGCGCCTTCGTCATCATCGCCATGCAGCAATATCTGGCCGGGTTCGGGCAGTGGGTGACGGTGATCCAGGGTGTCATCTTTGTCGCCTGCGTGCTGACCTTTCGGCGCGGCGTCATCGGCGAAATCGCGCATTATTTGCGTCGATCCCTGTAAAACGGCCCATTTTGCAGGGGTTTTTGGCCTCACAAAGCGGTGGATGACCTCCTTGCCGGGTCGCCCCGTGGCGCGTTTTGCCCGCGAATGGTTTATGACAACCCTGTGACGGGCTACCCGACGGCCTCCAGAACGATGGATTTTGACCAATGCTGATGCGCTGGTTTCGTGCCTTTTTGCCGAAAGAGGAGCGATTTTTTGACCTTTTCGACCGGCATGCCCAAGTGGTCGTGCAGGGGGCGCTGGCGCTGCAGGACATGCTGCGCGGCGGCGAGGAGACGCCGGTGTTCTGCCAGCGCGTCAACCAGTTCGAAAACGATGCCGACGGCATTACCCGCGAGGTGCTGACGGCGGTCCGGCGCACGTTCATTACCCCGTTCGACCGCGGCGACATCAAGAACCTGATCACGGCGATGGACGATGCGATCGACCAGATGCAGCAGACGGCAAAGGCGGTGGTGCTGTTCGAGGTTCGCAGCTTCGAGCCGCCGATGCGCGAGATCGGCACGCTCTTGGTCGAGTGCGCCAATCTGGTCGGGCGCGCGCTGCCGTTGATGCAATCGATCGGCAACAATGTCGCCATGCTGTCCGCCATTACCGAGGAGATCGGAAAGCTGGAGGGCCGCATCGACGATCTTCACGACATCGGGTTGAAGGAACTGTTTCTCAAGCATCGCAGCGGCAACTCGATGGATTTCATCGTCGGCGCCGAGATCTACACGCATCTGGAGAAAGTCCCCGACCGTTTCGATGACGTCGCCAAAGAGATCAACCCGAGTGTGATTGCACAGGTATGA
>CADEDX010000688.1:0-2550 GCA_902826195.1 uncultured Bradyrhizobium sp.
GTGGCTGCGCTACTGCAGCGGCGTCATGCGCCCTTGCGCGAGACGCCATTGCCGCCGTGCCGGAAGACCGCTAGCTCAGGAACACCATTTCCATTCCTCAGAAGGTTCTTGTCCATGAGTTCTGCAGCCGCTCCCGGCGCAATGACCGGCCTGCGCGTGATCGATCTCACGCGCGTGCTCGGCGGGCCCTATTGCACGCAAATCCTCGCCGACCACGGCGCCGACGTGATCAAGGTAGAACCCCCGGCCGGCGACGAGGTGCGCGACTGGGGTCCTCCCTTCCACGAGGAGGACGCGGCCTATTTCGTCGGCATCAATCGCAACAAGCGCGCCATCGCGCTCGACCTCACCTCCGAGGGCGGACGCGGCGTGCTGCTGAAGATGCTGGCGACCGCCGACGTCCTGATCGAGAACTTCAAGCCGGGCACGCTCGACAAATGGGGCATCGGCAACGACGTGCTGCGCGCGAAATTTCCGAAGCTGGTGCATTGTCGGATCTCCGGCTTCGGTGCGGACGGCCCGCGCGGCGGCAATCCCGGCTATGACGCCATCATCCAGGCCATGACCGGCATGATCGCGGCCACCGGCTCGCCGGAAAGCGGCCCGATGCGGATCGGCGTTCCCCTCGTCGACATCACAACAGGCCTCTACGCGGCGATCGGCATCCTGATGGCGCTGTCGGAGCGCCAGCGCTCGGGGCTCGGCCAGTTCCTGGAGACCACGCTGTACGAAACCGGCCTTGCGATCATGCATCCGCACGCGGCGAACTATTTCATGCATGGCAAGCCGCCGGGCCTGACCGGTAACGAGCATCCCAATCTGGTGCCCTACGCGATCTTTTCGACCAAGACCGACAACATCTTCATCGGCGTCGGCAACGACGGCACCTTCCGCAAGCTGGCCAAGGAGATCGGCAAGCCCGAACTCGGCACCGATCCGCGCTTTGCCCGCAACAAGGACCGCATCGCCAACCGCGACGCGCTGCGCGCCGAACTTGCCGCCGTGTTCAGCCAGCACGAGGCCGAACCGCTGTGCAACCGCCTTTTGGCCGCAGGGTTGCCGGCAGGCCCGGTGCAGAAGATCGACCAAGCGCTGACCAATCCGCACACGCTGCATCGCGGCGATATCCTCGAGAAGGACTGGTACAAGGGTGTCGCCTCGCCGATCCGGCTGGAACGGACCAAGCCAAGCCTGCGCCGAACCCCGCCGATATTTTCGCAGCACACCGCGGAAGTGCTGGGCGAATTCGGCTATTCGAAGGGCGATATCGAGGCGCTGGTCGCTAATGGCGCGGTCTGCGGATGCGAGCGGAAGAGGTAAACGTGATCGCCCCTGCGAAAGCGGGGGCCTATACGCCGCGGCTTCGGTTTATGGCGCTGTGGTAGGTGCCCTCCTGCGATCACAGACGGCTGTGGTTATGGGCCCCTGCGTTCCCAGGGGCGACAAGGAGCGGGTGCCTTCACCTATTTTCCGGCTTCCCTCCGGGCCCGCTTCCCCACTACCATCCTTTCGCTTATACGGTCATTTGCACGTCATCCGGCGCTGTTATCGCGCGAAATGAAGGTGACGATCCCAACCCGGAGGAATTCCATGGCATTTCGACAATTCGGCGCAGCGGCGGCAGTGACGGTTGCGCTGGCGCTCGCCACGCCCGCTTACGCGGTGACCGAGATCCAGTGGTGGCACGCCATGACCGGCGGCAACAACGACATCGTCAACAGGCTTGCCGAAGAGTTCAACGCCAGCCAGTCCGACTACAAGGTCATCCCGACCTTCAAGGGCAGCTATCCCGACACCATGAACGCCGGCATCGCCGCGTTCCGCGCCGGCACCGCGCCGCACATCATTCAGGTGTTCGAGGTCGGCACCGCCACCATGATGAGCGCCACCGGCGCCATCAAGCCGGTCTACCAGCTCATGAAGGAGGCCGGCGAGCCGTTCGATCCCAAGGCCTATCTGCCGACCATCACCGGCTACTACTCGACCGCCAAGGGCGACATGCTGTCGTTCCCGTTCAATTCCTCCTCGATGGTGATGTGGATCAACAAGGACGAACTGAAGAAGGCCGGCGTCGCCGAAATTCCGAAGACCTGGCCCGACGTGTTCGCCGCCGCCAAGAAACTGAAGGCGGCCGGCCATGAGACCTGCGGCTTTTCCAACGCCTGGGCGTCCTGGGCGCATATCGAGCAGTTTTCGGCGTGGCACAACGTTCCGATCGGCACCAAGGCCAACGGTCTCGATGGTTTCGACACCGTCCTGACCTTCAACTCGCCTTTGCATGTGAAGCATCTGCAGAACCTGATCGACCTGCAGAAGGACAAGACCTACGACTATTCCGGCCGGGAAAATAAGAGCGAGGCCCGCTTCGCGTCGGGCGAATGCGCGATCTTCCTGACCTCGTCGGGTTATTACGCCACCGCCAAGAGTACCGCGAAGTTCGACTTCACCTCGGCGCCGATGCCCTACTATCCCGACGCCGCGGGCGCACCGCAGAACTCGATCATCGGCGGCGCGTCGCTGTGGGTGATGGGTGGCAAGAAGCCGGAAGAG
>CADEDX010000688.1:2560-3437 GCA_902826195.1 uncultured Bradyrhizobium sp.
CGGAAGAGTACAAGGGCGTTGCCAAGTTCTTCACCTTCCTGTCCGACACCAACCGCCAGGCCGACCTGCACCAGAAGTCCGGCTACCTGCCGATCACCAAGGCGGCCTATGAGAAGTCGATCAAGGATGGCTTCTATGAAAAGAACCCGATCCTGCAGACGCCGCTGAAGGAGCTCACCAACAAGGAGCCGACCGAGAATTCGCGCGGCCTGCGCTTTGGCAACATGGTGCAGATGCGCGACGTCTGGGCCGAGCAGATCGAGGCCGCCCTTGCCGGACAGAAAACCGCGCAGCAGGCGCTCGACGACGCCGTCGCCAAGGGCAATGCGATGTTGCGGACGTTCGAAAAGACGGCAAAGTAAGGCGGACCAATCGGGGGGCGTCCGTCATTGCGAGCGTAGCGAAGCAATCCATAGCAGCGCATTCCTGCGGCAGTGGATTGCTTCGTCGCTCCAGCGCAAAATTGCTTTACAATTTTGTCGCGAGCCTCTCGCAATGACGAGCACGGTGTGAATGGAAAAGTCTGTCGTCTTCAACAACAAGCTGCTTCCATACCTGCTGCTGATTCCGCAGCTCATCATCACATTCGTCTTCTTCTACTGGCCGGCCAGCCAAGCGGTCCGGCAATCCTTCCTGCGGGAGGACGCGTTCGGGCTGAATTCGGAATTTGTCGGGCTGGAAAACTACCAAAGCCTGTTCGCCGATCCCGGCTACTACAAGTCGATGCTGATCACGCTGGTGTTCTCCTCGCTGGTCGCAGCACTTTCGCTTTCGATTGCGCTGCTGTTTGCCGCGCAGGCCGACAAGAACCTGAAGGCTGCCGGCGCCTACAAGACGCTGATGATCTGGCCCTACGCGGTGGCGCCCGCGGTCGCCG
>CADEDX010000689.1 GCA_902826195.1 uncultured Bradyrhizobium sp.
AGACCGAACTGACCAATCAGCGGGACCTGAACCGGGTTCAGGTGGATGTTTTGAACAACGTAGTGGCGCTGCAACAGGCACGCGCGCGTTACGACGCCGCGGTGCAGAACCGCGTGCTGCAGGAGCAGCTGGTGTCCAGCGAAGAGAGGCGCTTCTCCCTCGGCACGTCCATTCCCTCGAACGTCATCCGCCAGCAGCGCGATCTGGTAAACGCGCAGTCTTCGGAAGTTGCCGCCCTGGTCACCTGGAGCAACGCCCGCATCGCTCTCGATCAGGCGCTTGGCACAACGCTTGAGCGCCACAACATCTCGTTTGCCGATGCGCGCGACGCAAAGGTGGCCCGCCCGTCCAGCTTGCCGGAGGTTCTCCCCGCGCCGTAGCCAAACTACATGCGGTGGAAGCTCTTCAGGATCTCGCGCATGGAGTAACGCAGCGCGATGGGCCGTCCGTGCGGGCACGCCATGGGATACTCCGTCGCGGCCAGAGCGGTAAGCAGCCATTCCATCTTGGCCTGGTCCAGCCGCATGTTGATCTTGATGGCCGCGCGGCACGCGATGGAGGCAGCGATGCCGCGCCGGATGTCTTCGACAGAAAGGCTGCGCAGTTCGCTATCGGCAATCTCGAGAATCTCGAAAACCACCTTCTCGATTTCAGCCGGACTGAGGGCCGATGGCGCCGACTTCACCGCGATCGTGCGAGTGCCGAACGGCTCCGTTTCGAATCCGGTGGCGTTCAATTCGTCGGCAATGCGTGCGTACTGAATCTGCTGTCCCGCCGTGAGTTCAATCACCATCGGCATCAATAGCTGCTGCATCTCCACGCGGCCCTGGCTGCGCTGCTTCAGCACTCGCTCAAAAAGGATCCGCTCGTGCGCCACGTGCTGATCCACAATCCACAAGCCGTCGCGCCCCGCCGCAATGATAAAGCTCTCGTGCAGTTGCCCCAACGGCCGCAGGTCGGAGAGCACCGACAGATTGCCGCCGCTCTCCGGCAGCACGTCCGCCGGGAATCCGGCGTGCGTATCGGGTACGCGAAGCTTGGGAGTCGGTGCCGCGTCGAGCGGGATTCCTTCCGTGCCGAAATCGAACCGGGCGGGCGGCCCTAGCGGTGCCTTCAAGGTCAGCTCCGGCAATGCCGATTCCGGCATGCCTTCGAACACCGGAGCGGGAAGGCTTGCCCCTGCCGCCATCTGGTAGCCGAAGTTCTCGATGCGCTGCGAAAACTCGGAATACGGGAGCGCCGCGGCGGGCTGCGCGGGAGGGCTTAAGGGAAGCTCCGGGGCCGGCCGGCTCACCGTCAAGGTTTCACGGATGCCATCGCGAACAAAATCGTGTACGAACGAGCCATGGCGGAAACGCACTTCCGTTTTGGATGGATGGACATTGACGTCCACCTCTTCCGCATCGCAGTCGAGAAACAGCAGCGCAAAGGGGTAGCACGCCGCAGGCATCAGGTTGTGGTACGCCGACGAGATCGCGTGCAGCAAAAGCGTAACCATCCGCCGTCGCGATGTCGCGCGGTGGCCAGGCCGGCAGCGCCGGCATTTCGGCGGCGATACAGCGCAACGCCTCGACGAGTGGGCGTTCGACCGGCGCGACCGGTTCCACGCCCTGCAGCAGGGCGTCGAGCGCCTGATCGAGCGGCGTGAGCGAATTGGGCAGGCGCTGCGGCAAGGTCATCGCTCGCCTATGCCCCGAATCGGACCGGAAATAAACAGAACCGGCAACCGCCGGCAGATGTTCCTCCCGTCGGCCACGTTGACGGCCACGCAAAATAGTTGCAATTGAGACCAATCGGCGGAGCAACCGCCCACAAGAAACCGACGGCTAGAAGCCGATTCTAGGGAGAAGACAGGATGTTCGCCGGGAACCTATCCAGGCTGGGAATTCTTGCGGCCACGCTGCTGGCATCGACCACTGCATCAGCGCAGATCTCCGATGACGTGGTCAAGATCGGCGTCCTCACCGACATGAACGGTCCGGCATCGACACCCACCGGCCAGGGCTCGGTGACCGCCGCGCAGATGGCGATCGACGATTTCGGCGGCAAGGTGCTGGGCAAGCCGATCAGCGTCATCTTTGGCGACCACCAGCTCAAGCCCGACATCGGCGGCGGCATCGCGCGGCGCTGGTACGATGTCGACCAGGTCGACCTGATCGTCGACGTTCCGGTATCGGCGGTTGGCCTCGCCGTGCAGAACATCGCCAACGAGAAGAAGAAGCTGTTCATCGCCCACTCGACCGGCACCGCGGATTTCCACGGAAAATTCTGTTCGCCTTACGCGATGCAGTGGGTGTTCGACACCCGCGCGCTTGCGGTCGGCACCGCGCAGGCGGTGGTGAAGCGCGGCGGCGACAGCTGGTTCTTCATCACCGACGACTACGCGTTCGGCCACTCCCTGGAACGCGACGCGTCGTCCGTCATTACCGCCAACGGCGGCAAGGTGCTGGGTTCGGTGCGGCCGCCGCTGGCAACGCCTGACCTGTCGTCCTTCGTGTTGCAGGCGCAGGCGTCCAAAGCAAAAATCATCGGCATCGCCGCCGGTCCGCCCAACAACATGAACGAGATCAAGACCGCCGCCGAATTCGGCGTCTTCAAGGGCGGCCAGCAGATGGCGGCGTTGCTGGCGCTGATCACCGACATCCATTCGCTGGGACTGCCGGCAGCCCAAGGCCTGTTGCTGACGACCTCGTTCTACTGGGACATGGACGACAAGACCCGCGAATGGTCAAAGCGCTATTTCGCCAAGATGAACCGGATGCCGACGATGTGGCAGGCTGGCGTCTATTCCTCGGTCATTCACTATCTCGAAGCCATCAAGGAAGCCGGCACCGACGAGCCACTGAAAGTGGCGGCCAAGATGCGCGAAAAGCCGGTCGAGGATTTCTTCTCCCGCAACGGCAAACTGCGCGAGGACAATCTGATGGTGCATGACCTCTGGCTGGTGCAGGTCAAGAAGCCGGAGGAATCGAAATATCCGTGGGACTATTATCAGATCCTCGCAAAAATCTCCGGCGAGGACGCGTTCGGCCCGATTGATCCGGCCTGCGGGATGGCGAAGAAATAAGTGGCAAATGGCGAGTGGCGAATAGCGAGTGGTCGCAGCGAGTTCTTCCATTCACTACTCGCCATTCGCTATTCGCCCTACTTCACCACCCCCGCCTCCCGAAAATACTTCATCACCCCGGGATGGATCAGCGCAGCGTTCGGCGCGGCCGCAACCGTGTTCGCGGCGGTGGTCTCGCAGGCCTGCGGCAGCTTCTTGCACAGCGCGGCTTCGGCGCCGTGCAGCGTGCGCGCGAGGCGATAGGCCACGTCATCCGGCAGGCTTTCGCGGGCGAGCACAAAGCTCCAGGAGCCGACGGAATCGATCGCGGCCGGCTGGTTCGGATAACTGTTGGCGGGCACCGTCAGCGGCTTGAGGAAAGCGTGCCTG
>CADEDX010000690.1 GCA_902826195.1 uncultured Bradyrhizobium sp.
TCGACGGCGCATCTCACGCAGGTCGAGGCCCCAAAAGGCAATAAGGATCAGGGCCAAGGTACTTACGCCCAGCAACAATACGATCGCTTCCAGCATGCTCGAATCACTCCGCTGGTGTCGCGAAAGCATGCGCGCCGGCCGCGAAATTGTCATCATTCAGTTACCGAAAATGCCCGGACGAAACCATTTTTCCGGCACGATGAAAACGTCCGGAAACAAAGAGCGGCCTATCTGGTTGATAACAAAACAGGGACGGCCGACATGCAACTCATCTTCGATTTTATCTGGAACCACTCGCGCAACAGATTCCTCGCCACGATCGGCGAGCGGGAGGGTGAGCGATGATCGAGCTATCTGTAACAATCCTTGGCTTGATCAGTGTCGCCATTTTTGCGGCACATGCGCTGGATGCCTACCGTATGGGCTAGCCTGCCCGGCCGGGTCGCGCCAGCGGCGCGTCAACCCCGGAGGGCGCTCTAACCAGGCTATTGCGTGTCGGAGGTCTGCAGGTCGTTGATCTGCGAACGCGACTTGACCGGCACGCCAAGCTGATAAGCCTTTAAGGCCACGCCTCCAACACGCGATCCATTTTTTCAGCGACTATTTGGACTGAGTATTTGTGAGCCAGGGCCTTGAGGTCCCTGATGTCCTCCGAACTCCAGCGCCTTGCCATGCGCGTGACTCTCCCTGGTCCCAAGGCAAATCGGGAAAAACGGGAAGTTCCTTAGATTGCTGATATTGCTATTGCCGGATTAGCCGTCGAAGCCGCATTGATTGAAGCGGTCGCTCCCGGGTTCATATTCCGGCACATAAAATCGCGGGGCGACAAGACTAATCCCATATTCAAGCGAGACCGACTTTTCGCCGAATGGCGAACGCATCGACAAACCTCTTCTCGTATTCCCTGTTTGCATTACGCTACCGGCTTCCATTGCGCTGGCGTACGGGTCCATGACTGCAATATTGTTCCAACAGACCAATGCATTCATCCGGCATTCAGTGCATGTTTTGATTGATGGGGATGCAGCAGCAGTTGCGATCGAACGACCGGTAAGCGTGGAACCGTCCGCAGCTGCTGTTTGAACGGAGGGACCATGATCGTAAGCATTGCCGCCGCGGCGCGCGGCCGTTGCGCCGGTCGTGCCTCAAACCGTGCAATACCGTGGCTACGCCCACCCCCCGCCATGCGGCTATGGCTGGGATCTGAGCGCGCGTGATGGTCTTTGCTATCCGAATGGCTACCTGCCGCCACAGGATCAGTTCTCAAGGCAATATCGGCGCTCCTACTGCGGCGACGGGCGCTACCCTGTTCCCTGTGGCCATGGCGCCGACCTGGATAGCCGCAACGGGCAATGCTACCCGACCGGAACGGTGCCGCCGCAGCTTCAGGAAGGGCGCCAACGGTATTACGGCGAAGGCTACTACCGACGTCCGCCGCGAGGCTACTATCGGGATTGAGCCTTTCGGCTCGCCGACCGCTGCTAGCAGCCACGGCAAATTCCCGTAAAGCCGCTCACTTCAGGCCGCGCCCGCCGCCGAACCGGCGGCTTTCGCGGGTAGCCTTGGCGTGCGCTGGTGATCCGTTGCGAAGCGCCCGCATAGGGAGGCGCCACGACGCGCGTACGCGGCGCCGGCTGATCGACCGAACTGGAAGAGACGGCCGACGACGGAGGATTGGCGCGCAGCGGCGGGACATTCGAGGCATTGCCGATACCGCTGGGATCGGACAACGTTCTCGGATTCGCTGGGCCGAACGGCACGCCGGAAATCGCGGAATTGCCGGCGCCGGCCGAGCCTGCGGGCGGCGTCAATTGCGCAAACGCGCTGGCGGGAGCGATCAGAACAAGAGCTACGAGAAGAAGTGCAGCACGGCGGAGCATCGAGGTGCCTCTGGCGGTCTCCCGGCAACGATCATGTGGCGTGCCCGTTCCCCGCTTCCAGGGCTGTTTCGCTCCTGGTCTTCGAAAACCGTCGTTTTCACGTCATCCAGCCTGCTAGGGAGTAGGCGTCGGCGCGAGAATCAGACCTAATCATGGCGCGATCACGCCTTGAGATTCCGGCGGAATGGACCATCCTGAGATCCTCGATTCCGATATCCGCGACTATGATGTTCGCGCCCTGCAACAGTGGCTGCGCGCCGCTTGGGAGCAGCTCGCCGATCCATCGCTCACCACCTTCAGCCGGCGCGAATTGCGCAACCAGATGAAGGAATGCAGCGCCGACCTGCGGGCGAGGCTGCAGATGGAGGCCGAACAGCAGACCGGGCCGGTTCAGGAAACAATCCCGACCTATACCCGGCCGGCGCTGCGCATCCTGTCATGGTGACGAAAGAAATCGGTCGCCTGCCCTTCCGCCGCCAGCCATGAGCACACCGCCGACGGCACCGCGCCGATCAGGCCGAGCAGCATGACTTCCGACCCGAGCGCGAGGCCCATCCAGAACGCAAAGGCCAGCGGCAGATAACTGATTGCCTAACCGAACAACGCGGTGAGCGCGATGCGAAACGAGACCTGGTGCCTTGCCAGCACGTGGTCGAACCAGGCCGCCAGCAGCGCCGGGATCAGTCCGACCAGGTATATCGTGGGCAGCATCATGCTCTGGGCGACGTCGAACGTGGTGGGGCCGCCTGCAAGCCAATTGGCAAGCTGCAGCATCACCCAGAACGCGACGACGAAGCCGAGCGGTGGGGCCATGGCGGCGAAGATCAGAAAGCGTGTCATGTCGGTCAGGGTCTCTCATTGCCGATCCAGACCCCGACCCTAGCGCGGCACCGTTGATGGCCGCCGTGACGCCACGCACGTTGGCTGCCGCCGCCCGCGGCCGACCGTTTAGGCCGGCTGTTGATAACCCAAATGCCCCGGATCCGGCGTCGAAACTGGCCTCCATGGTGTGCTACGGCATACCGGCTTAGTCAACGACGGACGGAACACATGCGGATTACCCTGGTCGGTTCTCGCCATTTTGGCGTAACGACATTCAATACCTTGCGCCAACACGGCGTCGATATCGCCTGCGTCGTCGTCCATGACGGCGAGGACCGGCTTGCCGCCGCCGCCCGGACTGCCGGCATCGAGGTCGTGGTTCAGGCTGATCCGAAACGCGTCATCGCCTCCGAGATCGCGCCCGGTACCGACCTGATCGTGACGGCCCACAGCCACGCCCGCGTCATCGCGGAAGCGCTGGCCGCCGCCAAACTCGGCGGTATCGGGTACCACCCGTCGCTGCTGCCCCGGCATCGCGGCATCGCCGCGGTGGAATGGACCATCAAGGAGGGCGATCCGATCGCGGGTGGCACCGTCTACCACCTCGCCGAACGGATGGACGCCGGCGCGATCGCCGCGCAGGAATGGGTGTTCGTCAAGAAGGGCGAAACGGCGCGGGAGCTCTGGGAGCGCGCGCTGGCTCCGCTCGGTCAGAAGCGGCTGGCC
>CADEDX010000691.1 GCA_902826195.1 uncultured Bradyrhizobium sp.
GTTGCTGCAGTGACCTCAACTGCCTGCTCTCGGTGATGTCGGTCAGCAGGGCGAAGATGGATTTGATCCGCCCTTGCTTGTTGCGGAGCGGCCTTACGGCCGCCGAGATCCAGACTTCATCGCCGTTTTTGTCGTAGGCGAGGACTTCCTCCTCGTCATCGCTCCCGGCGCAGATATGCCGCAGCAGGCGGCTCATGGTCTTGCCGTCGGTGTAGCGGCCCGGCAGCAGATGGTCCACACGCCGTCCCAGCACATCCTCGGGCGAATATCCGAGCATTCCGGAGAAGGCGACGTTGGTATAGATGATCCGCATGCGACGATCGGTGATGACGACCGCGCGGCTGGTCTTGTCAGCCACCATGTTCATCAGCGCCAATCTCTCGCGGCGTTCGACTTCCGCGCTAATGTCCCGGACAAATGCCAAATAGCTGCTTCGGCCGTCGATCTCGACGCGCGACACCGACTGCGCGGCCCGGACCCGGCTGCCGTCGCCACGCTGCAGCGTAATTTCCGAATGCGGTCCGAGGTCGATGAGGCCGAGGAGGTTGGCATGAATTCCGAGGACTTCCTCGCGGGGAACCCCCCAAATCTGCTCGGCCGCGGCGTTGAAATGAGTGACGCGCAGATCGCTATCGATGAGGATCACGGCTTCGCTGGCCTGCTCGAGCGCCGCCAGTAAAAATCCGGAAGTCTCAACTGTAGTCCGATCGAAAACGCGCATCACCCGTCCTGGAATACCACTCAGCCGTCTTCGGCGACCCGGCGCCGGGAAACGGGCTGCATTCGCAAAAACGATAGGAGGCGGCGGGTATTCAGGAAGTTTTACGAATCACAATAAAGCGTTGTGCATCCCGGCATGCTCAAGGAAGCGTTAATGGGATTTCGACGCAGCGTTCGAGGCTAGACCCCGCTCGCGGCCTCGTGCTGAAAGCCGAGATAACTCGCGGCGACACGCTGGTTGCTGGCGATGTCCCTTGCCGACCCGGACAGGATGAATTCGCCGAGTTCCATGACATAGGCACGGTCGGCAATCTTGAGGGCTGCTTGCGCATTCTGTTCGACCAGCAGCACCGAGACGCCGGCGGCGCGCAGTTCGCCGATGGTGCGGAAGATGTCGGCGACGATGATCGGCGCCAGCCCGAGACTTGGTTCGTCCAGCATCAGCAGTTTCGGCGCACCCATCAGCGCGCGGCCCATCGCCAGCATCTGCTGCTCGCCGCCGGACAGCGTGCCGGCCAGCTGCTTGCGCCGCTCCTTAAGCCGCGGGAACAGCGCATAGACGCGCTCGAAAGATCTTGCTGCCGCAGCTTTCGCGATCCGGAACGCGCCGAGCAGCAGATTGTCCTCGACGTTCATGGTGCCGAACAGTTCGCGGTGCTCGGGCACGAGACAAAGGCCTGCCGCGACGCGATCCTCGATGTCGAGGGGGCCGATGTCCGTGCCTGCGAAAGTGGTGGCGCCCTCAAGCGGCAGCACGCCCATGATGGCGTTGAGCAGGGTGCTTTTGCCCGCGCCATTGGCGCCGATGATGGTGACGATTTCGTTGCCGGCGACGTCGAGCGACACCGAACGCACGGCTTCGACCTTGCCGTAGGAAACGTGCACGTCGCAGACCGATAGCAGCGCACTCATGCGGTGGCTCCGAGATAGGCCTTGATCACGTCGGGATTGGCTTTGATTGCGGCCGGTGTGCCCTCGGCGATCTTGGTGCCGAAATCCAGCACCACAATGCGGTCGGCGAGATCCATCACGAAACCCATGTCGTGCTCGACCAGCAGCACCGACATGCCGCCGTCGCGCAATTGACGAAGGAGCGACGCGAGTCGCTGCTTCTCCATATGGCGTAAGCCTGCCGCTGGCTCGTCGAGCAGCAGCAGCAGCGGATCGGCGCACAGCGCCCGCGCAATCTCGACGATACGCTGCTGGCCGAGCGACAGGCTGCCCGCGAGCTGGTCGATCTGGTCGCCGAGGCCGACGCGTTCGATCTGGCGCGCCGCTTCGGCCAGCAGCTTTGCCTCATCGGCGCGGTCGAGGCGGAACATGCTCGATATCGCACCCGAAGTGCCGCGCAGATGCGCGCCGATCGCAACGTTCTCCAGCACCGTCATGTCCGGCACCAGCTTGACGTGCTGAAAGGTACGCGCGACGCCGAGCTTGACGACTTCCTGCGGCGGCGCGTTGTCGACCTTGTGGCCGAGCACCGAGATGGTGCCGCCGGTCGTCGTCAGCACGCCGGTGATCAGGTTGAAGGTCGTGCTCTTGCCGGCGCCGTTCGGCCCGATCAGGGCCACGATCTCACGCGCTCCGACCTCGAACGAGACGTCGTTGACGGCGATCACGCCGCCGAATTGTTTGCGCGCCTTTTCGATCTGCAGCAGCGTGGTAGCGGAGGCCGGCGCGCGCTCGGCCCCGGCGAGAGGAAGCGATGTGTCGGGCATTTTGCGGCCCGGCTTGACCGGCAGCCGCGCCATCAGCCACGGCCAGACCCCCGTCGGCGCCAGTTGCAGCAACACGACCAGCAGGATGCCGAACACGATGGTTTCGAGTTGGCTCTGGCCTCCAAAGATGTACGGCAAGTAGCTTTGCAGCACCTCTTTCAGGATCACCACGATCCCGGCGCCCAATACCGCGCCCCAGACATAGCCGGCACCGCCGACTACGGCGATGAACAGATATTCGATGCCGGCCTGCGCACCAAACGGCGTCGGGTTGGCGGCGCGCTGGAAATGCGCATAGAGCCAGCCGGACAATCCCGCCAGCACCGCCGCGTAGATGAACACCAGAAGTTTTGCGCGCGGCGTCTGGACGCCGAAGGCTTCGCCGGCGATATGGCCGCGCCGCAGCGCGCGGATGGCGCGGCCGGTGCGGGAGTCCAGCAGGTTCATGGTCAACAGCGCCGAGATCAATACCCCGGCCCAGATCGCGAAATAGATCGTTCCTGGATCGAGCATTTTGAAAGTGCCGATCGAGAGCGGCGGGATTCCGGAAATGCCGTCATTGCGGCCGAGGAATTCCAACTTGCTGAACAGATAGAACAGCCCGATGCCCCAGGCGATGGTGCCGAGCGGCAGATAATGGCCGGACAGCCGCACCGTGACGATGCCGAGCAGCACGGCGGCGATGCCGCTGACCAGCAGCGACAGCGGCAGTGTCAGCCACGGCGAAAAGCCGTAGGCCGTCGTCAGCAACGCCGTGGTGTAGGCGCCGAAGCCGCAGAACGCGGCCTGGCCGAACGAGGTGAGGCCGCCGACGCCGGTGAGCAGCACCAGCCCCATCGCCACCAGCGCGGCAAGGCCGATATTGTTGAGCAGCACGATCCAGAACGGCGGGATGCCCGGGATGAACGGGATCGCCGCCACGACGAGTGCGAAGATGAGAACGGGAAGCCGCTGATGCATTGCCGTCAGTCCTTCTCTTCCTCG